>RZYZ01000062.1 GCA_009930125.1 Clostridia bacterium
TTCATTTCAGGAACAAGAAGAACGGAGGTATGGGCACGTCTTGCCAGGTTGTTACTGTTGCTTCCGATGAAGATGTCCTTGATGATCCCTTTACCCTGTCTGCCTAAGATGAGCAGATCCACATGGTTTTCTTCCACTACACGGCTGATTTCTCTGAAAGGTCGACCCATTTCCAGAATGATATCCACCTTTGCTGCACCTTTTTCTTCCAGCCTCTTTTTCAGTTCTTCCAGTCTGTCCCGGTCGATCTGGTTGAATTCGATGATTCTGTAGTCCAGGTAGGGGCTGATCTTGGAAATATCCTGAATGTGCATCAATGTCACTTTACGGATGCCCGCTTCCACCATTTTCTCGAGATACTGGAAGGCCTGATGGGCGTTTTCCGAGAAGTCTGTGGGGAACAGTACATGACTTTCAGGGGATAACTCCGCAGGGACTGTGGAGAATTTCTCGTTTTCTTCGTCGATTCGTACAATGAGAATGGGTTTACTTGGCATCTGGATCAGCTCGTAGGCGAATTCCGTATCGAAGATTCGTTTTCCGAGGGAAGATCTTTTGGCGCCCACCATGATGAGGGAATCATAAGTGTCATCATTCTGGACCAATTTGTTGATGTCTTCCACAGGCAGATCCTGGAGCTCCAGCATGCGGGTTGTAAATCCTTCCTTTTCTATCTCTTTGAGGCTTTCTTCAATGACAAGAGGATCATATCCATCAACGAGTCTGTCACTGAGTGTCGTGATGTTATTGGCGACAACTACTTCTTTTGCGCCTAGAAATTTCAGCGATCTGGCAAACTTCAGAACGAGGTCGTCATAAGGTAATGTCTGATTCACAACAAGTAATTTCTTGATCATGTATATTGCCCCCTTTAGATTAAGCGTTGAGGTTACTACTTTTATTTTACCACTAATGTATTGAATATTATGATAATTTAACGGAAACTTTATAATGTTTACGCTATAGATGATTTTAATCATTTTGTAATATAAAAAGAAGAGCCGAAGCTCTTCTTGAAATGCGTTTAGAATTCTGCGTTGTTTGTGGTTCGTGGGAAAGGAATCACGTCTCGGATGTTGGTCATGCCGGTGATGTACATGATGAGTCTTTCAAATCCGAGACCAAAGCCTGCATGCTTGGTTCCGCCGAACTTTCTCAGTTCCAGATACCACCAGTAATCCTCTTCGTGTAGTCCCAGTTCCTTGATTCGATCAAGGAGTACATCCATTCTTTCTTCTCTCTGGGAACCGCCGATGATTTCACCGACGCCAGGCACCAGACAGTCCATAGCCGCTACGGTTTTTCCGTCATCGTTCTGTCTCATGTAGAAGGCCTTGATCTCCTTTGGATAGTCTGTGACGAACACAGGCATCTTGAAGATCTCTTCTGTCAGGTATCTTTCATGCTCTGTCTGGAGATCGCTTCCCCAGGACACAGGATACTCGAATTTCTTGCCGGATTTCTCCAGAAGCTCCACAGCTTCCGTGTAGGTCACATGCTTGAAGTCGGATTCTATTAGGAAGTGCAGCCTCTCCAGGAGGCCCTTGTCGATGAACTGGTTGAAGAAGGCCATTTCCTCAGGGGCTTCTTCGAGGCAGTAGCGGATGACATACTTCAGCATGTCTTCTGCCAGCTTCATATCATCCATCAGATCGGCAAAAGCGATCTCAGGTTCGATCATCCAGAACTCCGCCGCATGTCTGGCGGTATTGGAGTTTTCCGCTCTGAAGGTAGGTCCGAAGGTGTATACATCCCTAAATGCAAGGGCATAGGCTTCCGCATTCAGCTGTCCGGAAACGGTGAGGTTGGATTCTTTTCCGAAGAAATCTTCCTTGTAATCCACTTTTCCGTCTTCCGTCAGCGGAGGATGAATGGGGTCAAGGGTGCTCACTCTGAACATTTCACCAGCACCTTCCGCATCGCTTCCGGTGATGATGGGTGTATGCACATAGACGAATCCTCTCTCCTGGAAGAACTTGTGGATGGCAAAGGCAGCAAGGCTTCTGACTCTGAACACTGCAGAGTAGGTGTTGCCCCGTGGTCTCAGATGCGCGATGGATCGCAGGTATTCAAAGGTATGTCTCTTTTTCTGCAGGGGGAAATCCGAGGAAGAGCTTCCTTCTAGAATGATCTCCGATGCCTTGATCTCAAAGGGCTGCTTTGCATCCGGCGTATAGACCACTGTGCCCGTTACGGTGAGCGCAGTGGCGATATGATACTTGGACACTTCCAGGAAGTTCTCCAGGGTCTCGTCGAAGACGATCTGTGCGTTCTTGAAGAATCCTCCATCATTGAGTTCAATGAAGCCGAAGGCCTTGGATACTCTTGAAGTTCGGATCCAGCCACTGAGTGTGACGACCTGGCCTTCATAGTCTTTTGCGTTTCTGTATAATTCTTTGATTCTAACCATGATAATTCCTTCTTTCTATTCTTATTTTTTTATGGCATTTCATTTTTGTGTAAATAAAAAAGACCATCATCTCCATAAAGGGACGAGGATCTCGCGGTACCACCCAATTTACAAGGAAACACTTTCCTTGTCACTTTATCCTGTAACGGTGAGGTCCGTCTTTATGTACTCTTCTTTCCATAAAGATGCTCGGGGGCGTTTTTCATGAAAGGTCTTGCTGCTAAACTTTCACCATCATTAGCTCGCTATGGGCAGTTTCCTTTATTACTCTTCCCGTCTTCACAACGAATATTTGCGCTTTCGCTTCACTTAGTATATAACAAAACCCCTTGACTGGCAAGGGGGTATAGGTGAGGTGGAGATGCTTAATTCTACCTGTGGAGGTCATACTCCAGCTGAAAATCCCGCGGGTCCTTCTCGTAGTATTCCTTGTGGATTTCACTGGCTTCTCTGCAGCCTAAGGCGAAATAGAAGTTCACGGTTTCTTCTGCGGAGCCGGCGCAGATATAGAGCTTATCGGCTCTCCAGACTCGTGCGATATCTGCTGCCTTCTGAAACAGCACTTTTCCGATTCCTTTTCTGCGATGATCCAGGGTGATGAAGAGCTGGTCCAGAAGCACATGATGACAGGTTTTTCCGAAAAAGGGCCTGTTCAGGGAAATGAATCCGAGAAGAGCTTCTTCTTCCGAAAAGGCACCGATGGCAGCGCTGTCATCTGAAAGGGTCTTACGAAGAGCATGAAGGTGCGCTTCATAACCTTCCGGCCAGGTGGGGTCCTGGTAGCTGATGTCCACAAGAGCTCTTCTTCCGTTAACTTCCCGGTAAGCACGATGAATGAACTGGGAAGCGTCGATTTCAGTGATTCTATGGCATTTCTCCAGCTGGAGGGGTCGATAGGTGATGTTATTCATGCTTTACCTCCAGTGAAATCAGATCGTATTTTACAGTAATTGCTTTTCAAGTAGTGGCTTCAGATATTCTGCCACCTTCACGGATTCGCCTGCGCCCATGGTGAGGACGATGTCTCCGGATCTTGCGATGGTTGCAAGATGCTTCGCGGCCTCTTCAAAGGTTTCGAAGTTCTTCGTTTCCACGGTCTTTCTCATTCTTATGGCATCACCCAGCTCCTCTGCACTGACAAGGCCTGTATCAGGCTCTCTTGCGGCATAGATGGGGAGAAGGGTCAGGCTGTCCACGCGGTCAAAGCACTCCACGAAGTCGTCAAAAAGAGCACGGGTTCTAGTATAGGTATGGGACTGGAACACCACATGGACTTTTCTGTGGTCCATTCTAAGGACCGTATCGATGGCGCTGGTCACTTCACCGGGATGATGGGCATAGTCGTCTATGACCCTGATGTCGTTTTCCGTGTAGAGATGCTGGAACCTTTTATCCACGCCCCTATAGGTCTCCAGACCTTTTCTGATGGCATCCATGCTTAAGCCTGAAGAAAGAGATGCACCGATGGCGCCCAGCGCATTATAGATGTTGAATTCCCCGGGAACCTGAAGAGAAAGCTCTGTAAGAGGCTTTCCGTGATGCGTCACCTTGAAGTGGGCTTTTCCTTCTGAATCATAGGAAATATCTTCCGCTCTCAGGTCTCCGCTTCGGATGCCGAAGGTCAGAGTCTTGATGGTGGCATCCTGTAGCACGTATGCCATATTGGCATCATCGGCGTTGGCCACCACAGTGCCGTCTTTGGGCATGACGCTGACATAGGTTCTGAAGGTGTCTAGAATGTGATTGAGATCTCTGTAGTAATCCAGATGATCCGCTTCGATGTTCAGAATCAGCGCCACTTTTCCAGGGAATCTCAGGAAGGATTCCTTGTATTCACAGGCTTCCGTGATGAAGAAGTCGCTGTCCCCGATTCTGTAGTTTCCGCCGATGAGGGGCAGATTCGCGCCCACCAGTATGGTGGGGTCCACTTCCGCTGCCAGAGATATGGCGGATAGCATAGAAGTGGTGGAGGTCTTGCCATGGGTTCCGGTCACGGCGATGGAGTTTGTGAAGTTCTGGATGATGTGACCCAGAAACTCTGCTCTGTCGTAGGTTGTGATGCCAAGCTCCCTGGCTTGCATCAGTTCTTCGTTGTCCTCCCGTATGGCTGCGGTATAGACCACGATGTCCTGGTCTGTGATGTTTTCTTTATGATGGCCGAAAAAAATGACGGCTCCTTTTTCTCTTAATCGTCTGACGTTGTCTGATTCTCTGAAATCAGATCCTGTGACTTTAATGTTGCTGTTAAGAAGGATGGCTGCCAGTCCGCTCATGCTGACTCCGCCGATTCCGATGAAATGCACCTTCTTGTTTTCGTATTCCTTTAAATCAAATAACATGATTACACTTCCTTCCATTAATATCATAATCTACAACCCTTAAATTTCAAAGATTTTTTTGGGAAGGAATGCTTTCATGGCGAAATGGAAAAAGATAAGGTCCCAATACGAATATTAGACAGTATTATATTGTAAAACATTCGATAATGTTATAAAATTAGAAGAGATTAAGTCCAGGTAGGAGGATCGTTATGCAAAAATATTCGAGAAACAGCCGAATAAGCGCCATTACAAAAATTCTGATTGAGAATCCCAATAAAATCATGAGTCTGAATTATTTTTCTGAAATGCTGAATGCGGCAAAATCCACCATCAGTGAAGATATTCTGGTCATCAGAGAAATCATGGAGACCCTTGAAATGGGGAAAATTGAAACCATCGCCGGAGCTACGGGTGGGGTCAGATATGTGGCGAGAATAGGAGAAGAGGAGGAAAAAGCCTTCGCGAATGCCATCTGCGAAACGCTGAGGGATAAATCAAGGATTGTTCCCGGTAATTTTCTCTATATTACGGATATTATGCTGGATCCCACCATCGTCCATCGTGCAGGTGTGATTCTGGCTTCCAGATTCTCCAAAGCCAAAGCGGATTATGTGATCACAGTGGAGACCAAGGGGATTCCGCTGGCTTATGAAGTGGCCAGATATCTGGGCGTACCACTGATCGTTGCCAGAAAGAACTCGAAAGTCACAGAAGGAACCAGCGTCACCATCAACTACGTATCCGGCACCACCGGAAGGCTTGGAAACATGGGACTGGCCAAGAGAACACTGAAGACCTCTTCGAGATGTCTTTTCATTGATGACTTCCTGAGAGCGGGTGGTACAGTGAACGGCATCGCGGATCTTTTAAACGAGTTTGATTCGGAGCTCATCGGCATCGGTGTCCTTGTGGACAGCAAGGAAGTGGCCAAGAAGCTGCCGACTCCATACATTTCCCTTGTGGATTATCATGGTGTGGATGAAGAGGGCAATGTGGTCATGGAAGCATCTGAAAAATAGAAAATCATAGGAACAGAGAAAAAGGAGCTGCCAGGGAAGAATCAAACTTCCTGAGGCAGCTCCTTTCGGGTTTCTATGAGGGTTTTAGGAATTACTTGTCCAGTTTTGTCAGGGTTTCCCAGATTCCTGTCATGTAGGAAGCACCCAGTGCTCTGTCATGAAGGCCGTATCCGGGTCTTCCTGTTTCGCCCCAGATCATTCTTCCGTGGTCTGGTCTCAGATATCCGTCAAAGCCGTTTTTGTGCAGGGCTTTCAGGATGGCTACGATATCCAGGGAACCGCATGGGGAATAATGTGCGCTTTCTTCAAAGCTGTCATCGGGATAGAGCTTTACGTTTCTTACGTGCATGAAGTGGATTCTACCCATCTTGGAATACTTGTCCACCATGGCCAGCACATCGTTCTCGTTGGAGGAGCCGAAGGAACCTGTACAGAAAGTGAGACCGTTGTATTCACTGTCTACAAGCTTCAGGAACCTGTCCAGATTCTTTTCTCCGGTGATGATTCTTGGCAGTCCGAAGATGGAATATGGTGGATCATCGGGATGGATGGCCATCTTGACTCCGGCCTCTTCAGCCACAGGAATGATCGCTTTCAGGAAATACTCCAGGTTTTCGAAAAGCTTCTCTTCATCCACTTCTTTGTACTGGTCAAAGAGTGCTTTCATGCCTTCTTTGGTATAGCTGGCATCCCAGCCGGGAAGGGAAAGCTCTCCAGTGAGGGGATCCATCTTCTCCAGCTGCTCCTTGAAGTATACAAGAGCAGTGGACTTGTCTGGCAGCTCATAATCCAGCTGTGTTCTAGTCCAGTCGAAGATCGGCATGAAGTTGTAGCAGATGACCTTAACGCCTGCAGCGCCCAGTCTTCTGATGTTCTCTTTGTAGTTCTCGATATACTGGTCTCTTGAAGGCAGTCCGAGTTTGATGTCTTCGTGAACGGGCACACTTTCAATCACATCAAAGTGCAGTCCGTTGTCCTCTGTGATTTTCTTCAGTCTTTCGATACTCTCCACAGACCATACTTCACCTACTGGAACATCGTACACCGCTGTAACGATGCTGTGCATGTTCGGGATCTGTCTGATGTATTCGATTTTTACGGGATCGTCTTCTCCGTACCATCTGAATGATAGTTTCATGGCATTCATCTCCTATATATTTAATTTAGTGCAACAACATCCCTTTCACCGACAGATTGTCGTTTTTCACCATGCAGAAAAATGAATCATCCTTGAAAAGTACTGAAATACACAACGTTTTCATGGATTGTTAATTCTCTGTACATAATTGAAAACAAAAGGGCGGAAATTAATCTCTTTGTTTAATAGTATCATATACCCTTGTCTTTTGATGATGATTTAAGTTGCCTATGGACTTGCAAATATTGCTCATTATCGATAAGATGAAAATAGATAAAACTGGAGGCAAAGCCATGAGCAAGCACAAGAACGATTATTCAAACCGGCAGCACATGTATCGCATGGATTATGAGCTGTTTTACTACAAAGATATGCAGTTCAAGAATGTTTCCCTTCATCATCACGATTTCTTCGAAGTCTATTTCTTCGTGAAAGGTGAAGTGAGCTACCAGATTGAAGGAAGAAACTATCACCTGGTGCCTGGGGATATCCTTCTTGTGAATCACAAGGAGCTGCATCAGGTGCTCATAGAGAACCCGGAGCATTATTATGAGCGCTATGTACTCTGGCTGAACAAGGATTATCTCCGGTCCCTCTCCACAAGCAGGACCGATCTGACGCGCTGCTTTCTGGATCAGGAGAAGAAGACGCTGCTCCGAGCCTCCATGGAAAACCATCAGCTCATACGAGGGATTCTGGATAAACTCCATTATCAGAATATGGAAGACGGATTCGGCGCGGACCTTCTTCCCAAAGCGCTTCTCACAGAGCTCATGATCGAGCTGAACCGCATGAGCTTTGAGGAAGATAAGCTGCAGCCCCAGGTGAAGAAGAATCAGCTCATTGATTCCGTCATCAGCTTCATCAATGAGCATCTGGAAGAGGAAATCAATATGGACCAGCTGGCAGCGGAGTTTTTCATCAGCAAGTATCATCTCTCCCGTGAATTCAAGAAATACACCGGTACGACGCTGTATCGGTTTGTGGTGCAGAAGCGGCTCATCAAGGCCAAAGGACTGATTCTGGAGGGGAATCCCATCACATCGGTCTATGAAGAGTGCGGTTTTGGAGATTATTCCAATTTCTTCCGAGCATTCAAGAATGAATATGGACTGACACCGAAAGAATTTCTCGGTGTCATGGAGAAGCGGAAAGCCAGTGAACAGCAAAGCAGATACAGTAATATATCGGAATCAAACTGAAAGTTAATGAGCGGGAGATGTGGATTGAAAATATATACATCTTTCGCTCTTTTCTGATAATATTATTATAATAGTCTGACTATAGTCAAAGATTTTTCATATTTCTATTGTATGATAAATGAAATGCAATCTGGAAAGAGCATACCCGATGAGACGAGCATGTGAGGAGAGTTTTGCAATGCGTGAAAAGATTCATCTGAATGGAAACTGGACCTTTTATCCAAGCATTGAAGATTACCAGGAGGTAGCAGGGAAACTGAAGCAAATGAGAGGAGAGCGTGTGGATCTTCCTCATACAGTGAAGATGCTGCCTTTCAATAACTTCAATGAAAAAGACTATCAGTTCAAAAGCCTCTACCGAAAAGAAATCTTCATTGACAGGAAATATAGAGATAAGGCACTATTCCTGGTGTTTGAAGGCGCAGCGAATATGTCGGTTGTTTATGTGAACGGAAAAAAGAGCTTTCACAGCGAAAGTGCTTTTCTCCCATTCACCAAAGAGATCTCCGATGAAGTAAGATTCGGTGAAACCAACATCATCGAGGTGATGGTGGACTCCAGAGAGCTTGAATGGATTCCGCCCTTCGGTCATGTGGTGGATTTTCTTACCTATGGAGGCATCTACAGAGAGGTCAGTCTGGAGATTCATGACCGGTATTTCATTCAGAATATCTTTGCCTTTGCGGGAAATATTCTGGAAGAAGAGAAAAGCCTTACGGTGCAGACCATTCTTTCCGCAGAGCGGGGGGGAAGCATCGTCTACAAGCTCTTCGAAGGCGGCAGCCACAGTCCTGTGGGGGAGGCTCTCTTTTCCAGCATTCGCAATGTGGATGACAAACGCATGCGAAACACCCTGTCCATAAAAAAGGTGTCTCTCTGGGACATCAAAGATCCCAGGCTCTATACCCTTGAAGTGACGCTGGTGGACCGCGATGGCCTTGCGGTGGACAGGGAAACCGAAATCATCGGTTTTCGGGAAGCGGTATTCAAGGAAGACGGATTCTATCTCAACGGCAGGAAAATCAAGCTGAGGGGACTCAACCGGCATCAGAGCTATCCCTATGTGGGCTATGCCATGCCCAGATCCATGCAGATCCTGGATGCAGAGATACTGAAAAAGGATCTGGGTGTGAGCATCGTGCGGACTTCGCATTATCCCCAGTCCACCCATTTTCTGGACCACTGTGACCGGATCGGACTGATGGTCTTTGAGGAAATCCCCGGATGGCAGCATATCGGAGATGAACATTTCAAGGAGAACTGCAAAGACAATCTGAAGAAGATGATCAAGAGAGACCGGAATCATCCCTCCATCATCATCTGGGGGGTGCGGATCAATGAATCCCAGGATGATACGCTCTTCTATAAGGAAATGAACAAGATCGCCCATATCTATGATGAATCCAGACCCACAGGTGGAGTGAGAAACTTCGCCAAGAGTGAACTGCTGGAGGATGTCTACACCTACAACGACTTTGTGCACAGGGGGGATAACGAGGGGCTGTCCAGTCCCAATGATATTCTTCCTTCCAAGGCTCCTTATCTGGTGACGGAGCACAATGGTCACATGTATCCTGTGAAGAGCGCCGACCCGGAAGACCGGAGAACAGATCAGGCACTGAGGCATGGCAGGGTTCTGGAGGATATGGAGAAAAACGGAAAGATATCGGGCGCCATAGGCTGGAGCATGGCCGATTACAACACCCATGTGGATTTCGGCAGTGGAGATCGGGTCTGCTACCATGGCGTGCTGGATATGTTCCGCCAGAAAAAGACCGCTGCCTATATCTATGCCAGTCAGAAGGACGAACCCATCCTTCATGTGTCTTCGTCCATGAACATCGGAGACCACGCAGGCGGAAATCTGGGGAAGGTCTATGCCTTCACCAGCTGCGATTATGTGGATCTATATAGGAATGGCCGATTCATCAGAAGATTCGAGAAAGACCAGAAAAGCAGGTTGAAGCATCCACCGATTCTTATGGATGACTTCATCGGAAATCTCCTGGTGGAAGAGGAAGCCTTTTCAGCCAGAGATGCGGAGAAGGTGAAGAAAATCATTCGACAAGCCGCTGTCTACGGCATGAATCTGCCGATGACTTCGAAAATGACCATGGGCAGAATCCTTCTGAAATACAGAATGAATATGGAGGATGCAGTGACCCTTTTCGGGAAGTATTATGCCGGATGGGGACAGGACCAGCTGACCTATACGTTCAAAGGATACAAAGATGGAAAAGAAGTGGCATCGGTGACCAAGGGGCCGGGCACTTCAATGCATCTTAAGGTGACACCATCCAAAGAGGCGCTTCATGTGGAAGAAACCTATGACGTGGCCATGGTCTCTGTCAGCGCACAGAACAATCATGAGGACATCCTTGTCTATTCCAGTGAGGTCATCGAGCTGGAAGCTATAGGAAATGTTGAGATACTGGGACCTCTAAGGTTTCCGCTGCGAGGCGGTCAGGGTGCTTTCTATGTCAGAAGCGGAAGAGGAAAAGGAAACGGCAGCGTGAAGATCAGAACGGACAACATGGGGGAGAAGGAAATCACCTTCACTGTGACAGAGGAAAATCTCACCAGGCTGTAGC
>RZYZ01000319.1 GCA_009930125.1 Clostridia bacterium
GGCGAGACAAAGTCTTTTGAATCTCATATCGAGATCAACTATACATTCATGTATGCGCCAAGCAGAATCACGGTGGTGGAGATGAATGCGGACAACCAGGTGCTGATCCGAAGAGAGTATGAACCCGGAAAGCTGCCGGAGGAGATGGGAACCAATGAGGAAGCGGAGTATCTCATCATCGAGACGGAAAAGACCGGGGAAGACGGAAAGACTTTCGTGGAAAGAGAAATCGTCAACCAGGGTGAGGAATCCTTTGCCAGCTTCTACGAAATGGAAGACGGCATCATCAGTAAGATGATGACCACCATTCTCTGGAGATAAGAAGCTTTCAAGTAATGGTTGAAAGCTATATTGAAAATGGAATGTTTTCTCGAAATGTAATATAATACAAGCATATAGATACGGATAATTTATCCTTATACAAATATTGAATCTGTGAAGAAAGATATATTTTTAAAATAGCTGGTAATAAAAAGGGGAATATTTTGATTGTTTTAGCGGTCATTCTCATTGCAATTGGATTAACAATGATTTTCAAGACAGAATGGGTTTGGAAACTCACCGAATCATGGAAGTCGGAGACTGCATCTGGGCCATCAGAGCTGTATGACTTAAATATTACGTTTGGTGGGGTGATGTGTTTCCTCGTCGGTTCGGCAGGCGTTATCATTGAACTGTTTTTTTAATAAGGAAGAAAATTGGATAATATGATAGGAATTTGATTGAAGCCCTTTCGTATTATGCTTAAATTTCAACAGCATTCACATACAGAGCCTAAAAGAAAGACCGGTTTTCCAGAGAAAATCGGTCTTTCTTTTTGCATAAAAAAGTGGAAGAAATAACATAGAAATCATGCTCCCACTTCATGAATATTGTTGTGTTATGAGTTTAGTTCAATTTACTCACTAAGGACTCTTTTTCTGTACTCACTGGGAGAGAGACCATAGGTGCTTTTGAATGTGCGGGTGAAATAATAGGCGCTGCTGTAGCCCAGGTTTTCAGCGATGGACGAAATGGAGTCCTCGGTGGTTTCCAGCTGCTTCTTCGCCCGCTGCATTTTCTGCTTCGTCAGATATTTGTTGAACCCTGAACCTGTATCTTTCTTGAATGCTCTGGAAGCATATTTGTAATCGATGGAGAGCGTCTCACAGATCTCCTGCAGCGAAAGCGTGGTATCAATATGGTCTTCTATGTAATAGAGGAGGAGACTGGTGGTGGAGCCGAAATAGGATTTCTCTTTGATTTTCTTCACTTCCTCCCGGTAAAACGAGAAGAGGCTTATCTGAAGATCCCAGATCTTCTGCAGTGTGTCACAGGATTCAATTCTGTTGATGAAATGATCCGAATAGGAGAAAGCCAGGTCTGAGGGCATGCCAAGCTTGATGGCAGCTCTGGCCACAATGGTGGCTGAGACGATGAACCGGTTTTTCTCCGAGCGGATGGGATCATCTGCCAGAGGTGGGGCAACCAGATTCGAAAGCTTGGAGATGTGTTTTGCAGCTAGCTTCGTGAAGGTATCTTTCGATGTCAGAATCTGCGTCAGAATCTTCTCCTCCTGATCGATGGAGTGATGGATGATTCTGGTGGAAACATTCCTGCTTAATGGTCTGTAGGAGGGTGCATCTGAAATCGGCAGGGAGGAGATCTCTGTGGGATCATAGTAGGTGGAGCTTAGGATTAGGTTCAACAGATTGGTCAGATACTGGATCTGAAACTGCTCGATGACGGGCAGCCTCTTATGATAGTGCGGATGATGTGCGCGGGACCCTGTCCCTCGGGCAGAGGGCTTAGCTTCTGAGAAGGACAGGGTGTCCTTCATGATCTCTGTTCTTATGAGGCTCTCCATGGTATCTTCCAGGGCTTCACCGGTTATCTTCACCCGTTCAGTAATCCCTTCATTTCTTGCGGACTGGATGGATAGAGGACCAGCAACGACGGTTCCCAGATACGTTCCTTTATGGGCAATGGGATAGAGAAGAACAGCATCCTGATGATCCCAGTACTCTACCTTCACTTTATTGTAGGAAAGCCGATTTTCGATCCCTTTGAGCTTCTCCATGAGATAACCCTCATAGGGTTCCGGAATATCTGTATAGGGCTCATAGGCTTCCAGTTTCTCTTCTGGAAGAAAAAGAGAGAAGCCGTATCCTGTGGTGTAGTAGAAGGAAGCAGCGGCAAATTGTAGAAACTGCGTGCTGAGTGCTCCTTTTGTAGTAA
>RZYZ01000320.1 GCA_009930125.1 Clostridia bacterium
AAAAATAATGATAGCATAGTTTTATTCATACTGCTACCATTATTTTTGTATTTGTTTGCCTTTTTTTAATTTCTTGTGATTCTGATCCTCATTTCATTTCGGTCAGCCTGATCTCCGGCGATCTCCAGGCGATATCTGATGTAGATATCAATCTGATTCTCCTGGCGCCCGACGCTCAGTTCATCCGTCTCCAGGGACATGGACATGGCACCCTCGTTCATTCTGTAGACAAAATTATCTCTGTACTTTTCCTTGAAAATCATTTTGGATCTGATGTTTCCCGTCCGTATGATTTCAAGATGGCTGTCATTGATGATGAGTACCGTCTTCACCCCTTCCATTCCTGTGAGCACACTTTCATCATATGCTATGTGGGTCTCTTTTTCCCTCTCCATGAGGCTTCCAAGATAGACAACTTCAATAGGGTCTTCATTCTGCCTGTTGTTTTTCACTTCAATCTTCACTTTTTCCATTTCTGCACCTCTATCTCAAAGCATTCCGCTATATTTTAAGAATCCCTGCCAAAAAACTTCACAACTCTTTAATATTTATATTATAAACTAAAATAGACTTCTTAACAGTAATTATCTCTTTACCTTCTTTATGTTCCCTATTGAGAAATACTGGATTTCACGCAATAATAATAGTAATAAGAATATATGAGGTGCAACACATGAGAGCATTAATACTGTCTGTATCGACAGGCGGCGGGCACGGAAAGGCAGCTGAAGCCATCAGAGAATCGATCCTCCTGAATGAACCCGATTCCGAGGTTACGATCATTGATACCATAAAATACATCAGCCCTTTTCTGGACAAGCTTGTGGTAGGAACGTACCTGCGAAGCATTCGCCATTATCCATCTTTTTTTAAATATCTATACAAACACTCAGACGAAGATGGTCGTTTCATTAAATCTTCGACCATCGGAAATGATTATATCACCAAGCAGCTTTATCCAACGATCATGGAATTTGATCCGGACATCATCGTTGCCACCCACGCTTTTACCGCACAGGTATTATCGATTCTGCGGAAAAAATTCGGATGGCAGAAGCCTTCTCTTGTGGTGATGACCGATTATGCATCCCATGCATTCTGGGTCCACAGAAATGTGGACGCCTATGTGGTTTCAAACGAAGATATGGTCCGCGAACTGGTATTAAGGGGCAGAAACCCTGAGATGATCTTCCCCTATGGAATACCCGTTTCCCAGGATTTCCTCAGGCGAAGGCCAAAAGAGGACATCTGCAGGGAACTGAATCTGAGCCCCCACAAAAAGACACTGACCATCGTCGGTGGCAGTCTCGGCATCGGAAACATCGAAGAGATCATCGAAGAGGTCATGACCATCTCATCGGATTATCAGGCCCTGGTGCTGACAGGAAGTAACAGCAAGCTCTACGATAAGGTCACGGAGCTCAGCAAAGACTGTGAACGATGCATCCTTCCACTTCATTACTATGATAAGATGAATGACATTTTAAGCATAACGGACCTGCTCATCACAAAACCCGGAGGACTCACCATCACAGAGAGTTTCATAACCGGCACACCCATGGCGATATACACCGCCATCCCCGGGCACGAAGTGCAGAATGCGGATTACCTCTTCAGGCACCGCCTGGCTGTTGACCTGGGAACTGGAGAAAACTGCGGAAGCATCATTGAGAGCGTCCTGCGAAACGAGGTGGAACTGGAAAACCTGAAAACCCGTTCCAGAGCCAACGGAAAGCCGAATGCGGCACAGAACATCTACAATCTTGCTCGAAGACTCATCAGCGAGAAAAACCACAGTCACCTGGGAGAACTCGCAGAACTGTAACCAGGCAAAGAAATAATAGCGATCTTAAAATGAGGGAGTGGTGCAGATGCACCACTCCCTCGCTTCATATTTCTGTATTCAGGATCAAATCGTTCTCGTGAGGATCACTTCATTGTTATTTCTATTCAAGGCTCTGGCTGCATTTTCCGCAGCGCTTACATCTCGAAAGATACCATAGATTGTCGGACCACTCCCACTCATCAGCGTCACAATAGATCCATTGCGAGACAGCATCTGCTTGATGCTTTTCAGAATCGGGTATCTGGGCAGAACCACATTTTCAAGAAGATTTCTGGAATAATAGTTCACACCGTTTAGGTCATCATCCTCCATCGCTTTTATGAGTTTTTCCGTCTCTACATGCCTGTTGATTCTATCCAGTTCAAATAGA
>RZYZ01000321.1 GCA_009930125.1 Clostridia bacterium
CCACAGGAGATTCTCCGTTTGCTTTCAGAAATTCCATGAAATCCTCGCTATCTTCACTGCGGATACAGAATACGTAGCCGATTCCTGTATTGAATGTGTTGTAGAAGGATTCCCTTTTCACGCCTCTCTCCTCCAGAAGACTGTAGATCTCCGGAAGGGCATAGGAATCAAGATTCACATTGATCCGCAGAGCGCTATTGGTGAGCATTCTGGGCAGATTCTCGATGAACCCGCCGCCCGTAACATGGGCCATACCTCTGATTCTGAAATTCTTCATGGCTTTTTGCACAATGTCGGTATAGATTCTCGTAGGCCTCAGCAGATACTCACCCATGGTGGTGTCCTGAAAGGACTCCTGATAGTCGGTGAAAACTCTGCGCAGAAGAGAATATCCGTTGGAGTGAAATCCTGAAGAAGGAAGTCCGATGAGCACATCTGTGGCATTGATCTCATCTCCGGTGATGATGGCCTCCTTTTCACTGACCCCTACAGCAAAACCTGCCATGTCATAGTCTCCCTCTTCATAGAATCCCGGCATTTCGGCCGTTTCTCCTCCGATGAGAGAAAGTCCTCCCTGAAGACAGCCTTCTGCGATTCCTTTCACCAGTTCCGAGGAGACTTCCGCATCGAGCTTTCCGCAGGCGATGTAATCCAGAAAAAACAGCGGCTGAGCCCCATGACAGAGAATGTCATTGACGCACATGGCGACACAGTCGATGCCTACGGTATCGTATTTTCCAAGATCGAAGGCGATTCGCAGTTTGGTGCCCACCCCATCCGTGCCTGAAATGAGTACCGGTCTTCTGTACCCTTCCGGGATCTCCATCATCCCGGCGAAGGAGCCCAGGGTATTGAGCACAAGAGGACTCAGTGTCCTTTTGGTATAGCCTTTTATTTTCTCCACTGATTTGTATCCTTCCTCGATATTCACACCAGCGGATCTGTAATCCATCATATATTCACGACCTCCAGAAATTCATTAGGCGCACCCAACGGGTAGACTCCCTTAAAGCATCCTGTGCAGAACGCGCTGCTTCCAAGGGAAGCGATGAGCCCTTCATTGCTCAGATAGCTCAGAGAAGTGCTTCCGATATAGTCTCTGATTTCATCCTTCGTCATTTTACACGCGATGAGGGTGTCCCTGTAGGGCGTGTCGATACCGAAGTAGCAGGGGAACATGACCATGGGAGAAGAGACTTTGAAATGCACTTCCTTGGCCCCTGCCCGGTAGAGAAGATCCACCAGGTACTTTGAAGTTGTGCCACGGACGATGGAATCGTCGATGAGGACAACTCGTTTTCCTGAGACCACTTCCTTCTGTGCATTGAGCTTCAGGGAAACAGCCTTCTCTCTAGCCTTCTGGGAAGGCGTGATGAAGCTTCTTCCGATGTACTTGTTCTTTGAAAAGCCGATATCAAAAGGAATGCCTGAGGCTCTGGAGTAGCCGATGGCCGCAGCCAGACCGGAATCCGGTACACCGATGATCACATCGGCTTCCACAGGGGACTCCTTATAGAGCATTTCGCCGGTTCTGATCCTTAGAGAATGCACACTGATGCCGTCGATGACGGAATCAGGACGAGCGAAATAGATGTATTCAAAGGAACAGGTCTGACGGGTGGTCTTTTCGGAATAGATGTAGGACTTCACTTCACCGTTTTCGATGATGACCATCTCACCTGGAAGAATGTCTCTGATGAGCGTTCCCCCTATGGTATCGATGGCGCAGCTTTCTGAAGCCAGGATGTAGTCCTCCCCTCTTTTTCCCAGTACCAGAGGACGTATTCCGTAGGAATCTCTGATGCCGATGAGTTTGCTGCCGAATCCGATGACCAGGGCGAAACTTCCCTTCACCGTACGGATGGCATCCAGCACGGCATTTTCCAGGCCACGATGAATGCCGCGGGAGATCAGGTTCACGATGACTTCAGAATCCGTGTCGGTCTGGAAGATGACACCGCTGTCCTCCAAAAGACTTCGGATGACTTCCGTATTGATCAGTGTTCCGTTATGGGCAACAGCCATGGCGCCGAATTTGCTTCTGGCCGTCAGCGGCTGGGCATTGAGCACACTGGAATCCCCTTTTGTGGAGTAACGCACATGTCCCACGGCAAGGGTTCCTTCCAGCTCATCCAGATCTTCCTTGGTCAGGGCCTGGGACACAAGTCCCATTTTTTTCCTCACCTGCATCTCCCCCTGATGAAAAG
>RZYZ01000322.1 GCA_009930125.1 Clostridia bacterium
TCCACCATTCTTTCCAGTCTTGCGCGAGATAGGAGCCTTTTTTCAAGAACTTTTATTCTGATGACAGCTTGGGAAAAATCCATTCTGTTCATGAAATCCCTCCTATTCCTTAAATAATGTGTCTGCTACATCTTTGACCAGCTCATCGCGGTAGAAGTCAACCATGTCATTGAAATTGTAGTTCAATGAGATCTTGTCGTCTTTCACCTGGAAGCCGGATTCCACGGACTCCTCAGAAATTTCGTATCCAAGGCCCAGTGCCTTGAGATCGTCTCTGTATTCCTTCTTTACCACCAGGGTTTCTGTACCCTTCAGGTTCAGAGAAGATAAAGTCGTTTTCACATATTCTATATAATCGCTTTTTGGCAGTTCGCCAAGTCTCTTCTTCGCTTCTTCAAAAACCTTGTCGATGATTCTCTGCTTGCTGCTTAAAACCTCATTACGGCTGTTGACTTCTGCATTGGAAATCATTCTTTCCTTCAGGAGATTCGCATCGAATGCCGCTTTCTCAAGCATCTTCGCCTTCTTCTCCTCAGCTTCTCTGACCTTCCTTGAAACAGTATCCTTACTGAAAGCTTCTGCTTCTCCGATCTGTCTCTGAGCCTTGATCTTGGCTTCTTCCAGAATCTTATCTGTTAGATTTCCCAGATTGGACATTTACTCACTTCCTTTATCGTCGTTTGCTCAAAAAATTCTCTGACTTCTTAGAAACCACCTGAAGAAAGTAGAATCAGTGACATAACGAATGCAAGAAGCGCGTAGGTCTCAACCATAACAGAGTAGATGATACCCTTTGTGGACTGTTCTTCATTCTTTGCAAGGATGGCAACACCCGCTGCAGCGACCTTGGCCTGGAACATTGCAGAGTAAAGTCCTACAAGAGCGATAGGCAGACACGCGAACAGGATGTATAATCCCTGCTGCATGGACATATCTACTGTAAGAGAACCCAGTGACATCAGACCGATAACGAATCCGTACAGACCCTGTGTACCTGGAAGCAGCTGCAGAACAAGGGACTTACCGAACTTTTCCGGTTCTTCGATGATGAGTCCGGAAGCGGCCTCACCGACAATACCAACACCCTTTGCTGATCCGATTCCTGAAAGAAGTACCGCAAGTGCGATACCGAGTACCGCGAAAACTATTCCGCCATTTTCAACTAAAGCTTGTCCAAAATTCATTTAAATTTCCTCCTAAATTTTATTCCACGTTGATGTATTTTGATTTATTTCTAAATAATTTAAATGCCTTTCCTCCGCCTTCATAGAACTTACCGAAGAATTCCACATAGGTAAGTCTTGAAGTATGCACGTATGCGCTCAAGGCAGAAAGGAACAGATTGAATAACTGACCGAATATGAAGATGATGATGCCCGGCAGGATCCCGATGGGTCCCATGTCAAAGAGCATGTTCATGATCATATTCATGGCAACAGCGATGAATCCGCCTGAAAGCCCCAAGGCCATCAGTCTCGAGTAGGATACAAAGTCTCCGATGTATCCGGATATGCCGTAGAGGGAGTAGAATCCGCCTGCAAGCTTGCCGCCTACGGACTTGTTCTCTCTTCCTCCGGTTAAAACGATGCCCACCATACCGATGATCATGACCCACATGGATATGGGCTTTACCACATCAGGTACGGGCACGAATCCTGCTGCCAGGAATCCGATGGCGCCCATGAGTGCCATATACCAGAATCCCACATCAAAGAGCGCATCCAGCGGCTTTCCTTCTCTGAAAGAGAGGTATGCCTTGATGGCCAGCGCATAGAACAGATGGATTCCACCAAAGATGATGGAGATCACAAGAAGCTCCGTATACTGTTCCATCGGTGCGATCAGAGACGGCAGTTTGATCAGGTCTCCGAAGAAGGATCCGTAGATCAGTCCCCATGCGATGACACTGAAACTTAAATAGAACAGGAACTTCACGAAAAGCTTCGTGCCCTTGTCCAGATTGAAGAATTTCAGTGCGATGCCTGTGACGGCCAGGAGAATGATCCCGTAGGCCAGATCCGCAACCATCATGCCGAAAAAGGCAAAATAGAATGGCGCAAGATAAGGAGTCGGATCCACACTGTTATACGTGGGCAGGGCATACATGGTGGTGAGACTTTCAAAGGTCTCACTGAAGCTTCCATTCTTCAGAAGAATGGGCACTTCCTTGCCTGTATCCACCGCATCTTCGATCTCC
>RZYZ01000063.1 GCA_009930125.1 Clostridia bacterium
AAGATACCTGTTTTCTATTTCACCTAAATTTCAGAATATTGAGATGTAGTTGTTTACATTTTCAGCCTTCATGATAATCAGTCAATGAATCTTCACTTTCATTTTCAAAGTATCAATAAAGAACCGCTAAATTTGACAGTATTCTCGGATTTCAGAAATTTCACCCCTTGCAAAGAGGCTTTCTCCTCCTTATAATGAGGTAATTCATAAAATATTCATGAATTATTGTAGTATTAGGAGGACGGAAGAATGGTAGGAAAAAAATTAATGGCTGCAGCAGCAGTGCTGATTGCCCTAGGGGCAGCAGGCTGTGAAAGCAAAGAAGATGTCGTATCGATTGGAATCAATCAGTTCGTCGTGCATGAGGCACTGGATGCTTCAAGACAGGGATTTCTGGATGTACTCAAGGAGAATGGTTATATTGAAGGAGAGAACATCGAAATCGACTATAAGAATGCACAGGGTGAACAGCCCACAGCACTGACCATCGCACAGGACTTCACCAACAGCAAAAAGGATCTAATTTTCGCAATCGCAACGTCAAGTGCTCAGGCATCCTATAATGCCACCAAAGAGATTCCCATTGTCATCACCGCGGTGACAGACCCCGTGGATGCGGGCATCGCAGAATCCTTTGAAGCATCGGGAACCAATGTCACAGGCACATCAGATGGAGTGCCCATCGGACCGCAGCTGGAAATTCTGAAGAAAGTGCTGCCCGAAGCAAAGACCATCGGCGTGATCTATAACACCTCAGAAGCCAATTCCATCTATCAGGTGAATCAGCTGAAGGCGGAAGCCGAGAAGCAGGGATTCAT
The DNA here is from genome assembly GCA_009930125.1 of Clostridia bacterium. Lineage (GTDB taxonomy): Bacteria > Bacillota > Clostridia > Clostridiales > Clostridiaceae > Proteiniclasticum. The sequence goes on from RZYZ01000063.1 coordinate 819, forward strand.
TCTGAAGGAAGTGGGCATCACAAACCTCAATGATGTGAACTCCGTGCTGCCGACGGCACTGGAAGGCATCGACGTACTTTATACACCAACAGACAATACCGTGGCATCCGCTTATGCCATCATCGTGAAACTGGCTACGGAAAAAAATGTACCCGTATTCTGCGCGGAAGATGCAGGGGTCAATGTAGGCGGACTCATTTCAGCAGGACTGGACTACTATGAACTCGGAAGAGAGACAGGACTCATCGCCATCGAAGTCATCGAAGGCAAGAATCCAGAAGACCTCCCCATTTCAATGATGAAAAATCCAGTGATCGTGGTCAATGAAGACACAGCTTCAAAACTCGGGATCACCATTCCAGAGGATATTTTAGCTGATGCGAAACTGGTAGGAGGTAACTGATGAATATCCTGATCAGCATTCTGGAACAGGGCATGCTTTTCGCAGTTCTGGTCATGGGTATCTATATCACCTACAAGATCATGGACTTTCCGGATCTTTCCGTGGATGGCACCTATCCCCTGGGCGCAGCGGTCTGCGCAGTGCTGCTTGTAAGTGGAGTGAATCCATGGGCAGCCACACTGCTCTCCGCGCTGGTCGCCTCTCTTGGTGGGCTCATCACGGGATTCATACACACGAAGCTCGGAATCAACGGGCTCATGGCAGGAATCCTTGTAATGTTCGGCCTCTACTCAGTGAATCTGAGAGTTATGGGAAAATCAAACATACCCCTGTTCAACGAAGGCAATGTATTTGAATTGAAAGCTGTCACCGTCTTTGGAGAAGACATCAGTACCCTGCTTCTGCTCACCGCTTTTGTGGTGCTGATCAAGGTGCTCTTCGAGCTTTTCTTCAGAACGAAAACAGGTTTCTTTTTAAGAGCCGTGGGAGACAACGAGGAAATCCTCACCTCTCTTGGGGCAGACAGTCATAAAATCAAGATTCTCGGCCTCATGGTGGCAAACTTTCTTGCCGGTCTTTCCGGTGCCCTCACCGCACAGTATCAGGGATTCTCTGATATCGGCATGGGAACAGGAAGCGCCGTGACAGCCCTTGCAGCGGTCATCATCGGATTCTCTCTGCTAAAGAAATTGAACGTCTCCATGAGTGGCATCGCCATTTCCGGAGCAATTCTCTATAAGGGCATTCTGGTCTTTGTACTTCGCTTCGGGCTGGACCCCAATGACTTCAAGCTGGCTACGGCAGTGGCCGTCATTGTGGCCATGGGATTCTCATCCGGGGCTTTCAAATACAAGAAGAAAACCGTAAAAAAAGCGATTTCATCTGAAGGAGGTGAGTCCTATGCTGAAGATCGAAGGCTTGTCAAAAACCTTTAACAAAGACACACCGCTGGAAAACAGAGTCATCGATGCCCTTTCCCTGAAAGTGGAGAGAAAGGACTTCATCACACTCCTCGGTTCCAACGGAGCAGGAAAATCCACCCTTCTAAACCTCATTGCAGGAACACTGGAAGAGGAGGAAGGACAGATTATTCTGGACGGACAGGACCTTACCCCTATGAAAGCCTATAAGAGAGCGAACCTCATCGGACGGGTCCATCAGGACCCAAGGCTCAGCGTGTCCCCCAACATGACGCTTCTGGAGAATCTCTCCCTGGCAGATGCCAAAGGACACAGCTTCAGTCTGAAGAAGGCCATAGACCTCAATAGAACCAGCTACTATAAAGAGCAGCTGAGCACTTTAGGCTTAGGGCTTGAAACGAAGCTCCATACGAAAATCGGACTGCTCTCCGGCGGACAGCGGCAGGCTGTAGCCCTCTTCATGGCCGTGATGAAAAAGCCGAAGCTTCTCCTTCTGGATGAGCATACCGCAGCTCTTGATCCCAGAACCTCAGAAATCATCATGGGCGTCACGGATAAGCTCATCAGCCAGGAAGAGATCACGACCCTCATGGTCACCCATAACATGAACCACGCACTATCCTATGGCAATCGGCTCCTCATGATGCATGAAGGCAGAATCGTGGAAGATCTTCGCGGAAAAGACAAGGCGGACCTCACCGCACAGGATGTCATCGCCATGTTCAAGAAGAATGCGGAGGTCATAGAAGACCGGATGGTGCTCGGATTATAGCAAAATCATTTTCATTGACATACTCCTTCAAATCAGAGAAGGCCACCTGAAGAAATCTCGGGTGGTCTTTTCCATGGGATGCTTTCCGGGTGTCTTCTCTGCTGCTTATCAGGATTCTTTGCCTTCTGTACCCTCCCCGACCTGCTGCCCATATGTTATCATCAATCTATCAGATACCTATTTAACAAGGAGGAAGGAAATGGCTAAACTATCCATGCAGGGAAAAGGAAAGGGAGAAGCAATCAAAGACTTCATCATCGAGGAAATGGGCAGAAGCGGAATGACTGTGGAACTCATTGATTCCGTGACCCGTCAGATCGGAAATGCCACAGTCTATATCCTGGTTTTTGAAAAGTACTACATGCGTTCTTCCAACCGGGCAAGCCTTACAGCGGTTGTGACAGCAGAGAATGAGGACATCATCGTCGATGCCATCGGAGCAGGTGGTGGTCAGGGCGTTGTCTTCAAATGGTCCTGGGGCGCAGAAGAGAGCTTTGTCTCGTCCATCGAGAATATTCTTGCGGGAAAGAGCTTCACCCGAATGGAATAGAAAAGCTTTGAAAAAGTAGAGTCTCCTGAAGATGATTTCTTCAGGAGACTCTGTTTTTTCTGGATCTGATTCACGAAAGTGTAGCTTCTTCTCTACTCCACGCGGATCTTATTCTCTCTGGCATAGTAGAAAAGATACTGCTGGGCCATGCCGGCCAGGCTACCAAATTGCTTCTGTCCGAAGTCTCTGATCTTCGGAAGATTGGTCCCTTCCGCGCCATAGAAATGCATCATGGCTTTCTTCACCCACACATCCACGGGAAAGGCTTCCTCCTTCTTCATGGAGAAAAGCATCACGCAGTCCGCCACCTTGGCGCCTACGCCGCTGTATCTCTGAAGGGCTTTATGACACTCCTCCTCCGGAAGTTCTGAAATCATGGAAAGATCATAATGCAGATTCTGTTTTTCCTCTTCACTCAGCGCTCTGGTCTTTTTCGCCTCTTTTATAAGCTCCGCCGCTCTGACGGCCTGCACCGTCTCATAGATGTATTTTGCGCGATACCCTACCCCAAGCTCTCTCAGCTCCTCTTCCGTGGCCTGAGAGAGCGCCTGAGGCGTAGGAAAGGCATAGTAGGACTCCCCCTCAAAGAAAATCTCTTTTCCGTACTTCTCGCTGATTTTCCGGATGCCCTCCCGGATCTTGGGAATGAGATTGTTGGAGGAGAGGATGAAGGAGATCAGCGTCTCAAAGGGATCCTGGTTGAGCACTCGGATGCCGTATCCGAACTTCACCGCTTCATTGAGAAGCGGATCTTTTCTGAGCTCTTTCTTCACCTTGTCATAGTCTCTTCCAAGGTCAAAGTATTCCTTATAGAAGCTGTTAAACTCCTCCATGTTCACATTTTCCAGATGCACATCCTGTCCTCTCAGATGCACTCTTATGACTTTCCCATGAACGATGCCCTGATAACTGGTCTCATCCTCCTCATGGATTCGACTCCAGCGGAAGCACTGACCGCATTCGAAAATATGCTTCGGGTGAAAGCTCTCCACATCCCTCAGCCTGATTTCATTCTCCAGTATTTCCACTGCCTTATAGTCCATATCGTCCTCTTTTCTTTCTCAGCTGTGCTTCTCTTCCAGATAGGCATGAATCCCGCTGGCCGCTTTCTTCCCTGCGCTCATGGCGAGAATCACCGTGGCGGAACCTGTAACCGCATCTCCCCCGGCGAAGACGCCTGGAAGAGTGGTCTCTCCGTTTTCCTCATTGATGATGATGCAGCCTCTTCTGTTGGTGTCGATGCCCTTGGTGGTGGATGCGATGAGGGGATTCGGCGAAGTGCCAAGACTCATGATGACACTGTCGCAGTCGATGACAAACTCGCTGCCCGGAATCTCCACCGGTCTTCTTCTGCCGGATTCATCCGGTTCACCCAGCTCCATCTTCACGCAGATCATGCCCTTCACAAAGCCCTTCTCATCCACAAGGATCTCCCTGGGATTGGTCAGAAGATTCATGATGACGCCTTCTTCAATGGCATGATGGACTTCTTCCGCTCTCGCCGGAATTTCCTTCTCCGATCTTCTGTAGACGATTCTTGACTCCGCACCCAGTCTTACAGCCGTTCTAGCCGCATCCATGGCCACATTGCCTGCACCCACCACAGCCACTTTCCTGCCATGGCTGATGGGGGTATCATAGTCGCTTCGAAATGCCTTCATGAGGTTGGCACGAGTCAGATACTCGTTGGCGGACATGACGCCGTTGGCGTTTTCTCCCTTGATGCCCATGAACATGGGCAGGCCTGCTCCGGAGCCGATGAAGATTCCTTCGAAATCCTCCTCATCGATGAGACTGTCTATGGTCACGGTTCTGCCCACGATGACGTTGGTCTCGATCTTCACGCCCAGGTCCTTCAGAAGACTGATTTCTTCCCGGACCACGCTTTCCTTGGGCAGCCTGAACTCCGGTATCCCATAGACAAGGACCCCACCCGGTTCGTGCAGGGCTTCGAAAATCGTCACGTCATAGCCGAGCTTTGCCAGGTCTCCCGCACAGGTGAGCCCCGCAGGTCCACTGCCCACCACAGCCACTTTTCGGCCGTTCCCTGGAAGCTTCTCTGTATTTCTGTATCTGTTTTCCATGGCCCAGTCCGCCACAAAGCGCTCCAGCTTCCCGATGTTCACCGGTTCACCCTTGATGCCCACAATGCAGCTGCCCTCACACTGCTCTTCCTGGGGACAGACCCGTCCGCAGACCGCCGGCAGATTGCTGGCTTCTCCGATGGTGTCTCTGGCGCCCTTGATGTCGCCGTTTCTCAGCTCCAGAATGAACTTCGGGATGTTGATGGCCACAGGACAGGCCCCCACACATCTGGGATTTCTGCACTGAATGCATCGGTCCGCTTCCAGAAGCGCTTCCTCCAGATTGTATCCATAGCTTACTTCCTTGAAATTTCTAACTCTCTCTTCCGGTTTCTGTTCTCTTACCGGCACTCTATTTTTCTTCATGCAGTATTTCCCCCAAATCACACAGTTCTGAATCCTCATGAACCGCTTTCTGCTCCATGATGATGTTCTTCTTTCCCTCTGCTGTCTTGTACATGCTCTGACGCCTCATGGCCTCATCGAAGTTGATGAGATGCGCATTGAACTCCGGTCCATCCACGCAGGCGAATTTCACCTCGTCTCCCACAGTGACTCTGCAGGCTCCGCACATGCCGGTTCCATCCACCATGATGGGATTCAGGGACACAATGGTCTCCAGGTCATAGCTTTTCGTCAGCTGCGAAACAAACTTCATCATGATCATAGGACCGATGGCGATGCAGAGATCGTATTCCTTCTTTTCCACTTCCATGAGCTCTTTCAGTTTTGCCGTCACAAGACCATGAAATCCGTAGCTTCCATCATCTGTGCATACATACAGGTTCTTGGCCACTTTCCTGAACTCTTCTTCCATGATCAGCGTCTTCTCTGAACGGGTTCCGATGATCACATCCACATCGATGCCTTTTTCCTTCAGCATCTTCACCTGAGGATAGACCGGTGCTGTCCCTACACCTCCGGCCACAAAAACGATCTTCTTCTTCAGAAGATGCTCTTTCCCGTCGGTGACCACTTCAGAAGGATTTCCCAGCGGTCCGACGAAATCTCTGATTTCATCCCCTTCCGAAAGCGCTGCCAGTTTCTTTGTGGATGCGCCCAGCGTCTGGAATACGATGGTGACGGTCCCTTCATCGCGATCATAGTCGCAGATGGTCAGCGGTACTCTTTCACCCCATTCATCCACCTTGATGATGACAAACTGTCCAGGCAGTGCGGACTTGGCCACACGCCTGGCTTCAATGTCCATCAGGAATATATTCTCAACCAGTTCCCTTTTACGTGTTATTTTATACATCTTATTCCCCCAATATGTTAAGCCTCAAGGACTTATTTCAATCACCATATAAGTATACGGATTCTCAGCCCTTATTTCAACCAGTCCCCATGGAATTTAAAGAAATGGAAAGGAGACCCTATCTTCATAAGGTCTCCTAGAAGTCATGTCCTATTTATCCAGGTCATTCATGAGATAGACCAGTGTCAGCAGGCTTTCACTCAGATGCACATTCTCAATGGACACATTGTCCGGTACCTGAATATCCAGAGGAGCAAAGTTCCATATTCCCTTTACGCCATTTTCGACCAGAAGATCCGCCACTTTCTGCGCCTGTGCCTGTGGTACACAGATGATTCCGATATCCACTTTGTTCTCAGCCAGGAAAGATTCCATCTGATCCAGATCGGATATCTCCACATCCTTGATTCTCATGCCAATGAGCTTGGGGTTCACATCAAAGATCGCCTTCAAATCAAACCCGAACTTTTCGAATCGTGAATAGTTGGCAATGGCCTGACCGATGTTTCCTGCACCGATGATCACGGTGGAGTACTTCTTGTCCAGACCCAGTATGTGGGAAATCTCATTGTAGAGTTCCTTTACATTGTATCCGTAGCCCTGCTGCCCGAAACCGCCGAAACAGTTGAAATCCTGTCTGATCTGGGAAGCCGTGAAGCCGATCTTTTCACTCAGTTCCTTGGAAGAAACCCTGTCCACGTCATTTCTCAGAAGCTCCGCCAGATGTCTGTAGTATTTTGGCAGTCTTTTGATGACAGCCATGGAAATGTCTTTTTTCTTATCCATCATTGCACCTCATCGTTAATTAAATTTCTAACAATATAATACCATAAAAAAGAATAACTTGTGTAGATTTTTATCAAAGAAAATGTGCATATGCAGAAAATTTATGAGATTGTTAGAAACTCAAACAATTTACCCATCGATTTTTCCATAATTACAGTAAATTACCTATGACACAATCAATAATAAGAAATCCTGGCGTCAATATTCTTCTTTTTTGTGAATCTTTGCTCTTACTGCACCGCATCCTGACAGAATCTGAGAAATGCCTTCAAAAAAAGAAACCATCTCAGCGGATGATTTCTTTTGATCAGAGTAAACATTCTTTTTTCTGCATGTCTTACTTGAATGCGTCTCTCAATACATCGAGCACAAAGTTCTGCTGATCGTCATAGCCGATATCCGGAAGGGTATCGCCATCCTGAACCCCGTAATTTGCGAAGCTCGAATGATTTCCGCCACGAATATCCACATACGTCGTAGATTCCGGCAGTCTCGCCTTCGCTTCTTCCAGATTCTCCATGTCGATGACCGAGTCTTTGGTCCCGACCAGAGAATACACGTTAAAGGGCACCTCCCTCAGGTCCGTACCGCCATCGGGATAGGCTGCCAGAAACACCAGCGCTCTGATCTTATCGGGATTCTTTTCCACAAATCTTGAAGCGGATACACCGCCCAGGGAATGCCCCATGATGACCCAGTCAGAGAGCCCTTCCTCTTCCACATATTTATCTGCGGCCTGGTTGGATAGAATGGAAAGCTTCAGCGGCGCTTTGATGATGACGGTCTTATAACCCATCTGGGCAATCTTCCTGGCCAGATGACCATAGGCTTTTTCCGAAACTCTTCCTCCGGGATAAAGGACCACTCCCCCTTCCGGATTCTCTGGCGTGAATACCAGATCCCCGTTCTCCACCGTGAACTCGATCCCCTGTGCAGACTCCAGTGCACTTAAGGCCGTCACCGACGGTCTGTAATAATCATCCGCATAGATATAGATGCCCACCGCGGCAAATATTAGAAGAATAAAGAGAATCCTCCCTATTCTATAGATCCATTTTGATTTTCCTGATTCCTTCGTTTTCAAATCCCCACACCCTCTGTCCTTCTCTTTTCTGCTTCCGCTACAATGTCTCTGTACTCAGTATACTTGATTCCAGCCATTCCTTTAAGCTGTTTTCGTGAATTTAGTAAGAATAAGCAGTGAAAAATAGAGAAGTTTCTCGTTCCTCTCCTATTCCCCACGGGACCTATGATAGAATGAAGGTAGTGAAAGCACAGGAGTGTGTAAAAATGGGAAAAAGAGTTTTAGAGAAACAGCGTTTTGTCTTTCTGGAGAAACCCACCATGGAGGTTCTGCAGAGAGAGGAAAATGAAAATAGAGAAAACCAGATTACAGCCTACCTGGCTGAGCTGAAAGAATACCATCTGTCCGTAAAAAACCTGTCCGAGAGCCGTCCCGACAGGAAGACGCGAAACCTTATGCTGAATCTGGCCATGATTCTGATTTCGGAAGAGAAGCTCTGGGAGAAGACCAGAGAGAGCAAGCGCATTCCGCTGAAGGTATTTTCAAGAATGGTGGAGGTCCCTGTTTTTGAGCTGAAGGAAATGGAGAAGCAGATCCTTGCCTATGCGCTGCTTCTGGATGGAGACAAGTATCCGCTCATCACGCGGTACCTGCACTACAAGGAAGGCGCATCAGAAGATGCTGCAGAAGAGAATGCAAAGACAAGCCGAGGCCTTTCGCTTCTAACCAGTGGCAGGTCCTCCTATATCCTCACAAGCCAGGGCCAGTTTCAAAGGATCCGGGTGGAGGAGAGACCTTCCGGTCATGTGGCCTCCGGCAGACCTAAAGGAAAAAGGCTGAGTCTCCTGAAACCCCTCTTAGCCCTTCTTCTGATTGCAGCTCTTCTAGGTGGTGTGTACTACACCATGTCCAGAAACATCACGCAGACCATCATCGTGAAGGCCGCGGGGGAAGTGAAAATGGACTTCAATTCCTTTGGAGATGCAGTCAACATCCTTGGCATCGACAGCACCGGACGAAAATTCGTGGAGAAGGCCTATTTCCAAGGGAAGGATATCGATACCGTTCTTGCGGAAATCATCGAGCAGGCCTATATTACAGAAACAATAAGGGAAAGAGACGAGATCACGATTCTCATCTCCGGAGCGTTTCTGCCGGAAGATTTCTTCAAAGCAGGAAAGACCCATGACCGGATTCTTTCCTATCAGCTCAATGCGAAAATAAACAACAACGGTTCCTTCCTCTATGTGGAATAACCGTGACTGAAATATAAGGAGGTTTCCATGTCATCCGTCATCATAAGGCCTTTAACCGAAGAAGAGCTTACGCCTTTACTCTTTGGCGATTTCAACCGCTATCAGAAAGTGACCCGCTGCTACAGGAAAGTGAACGGAGACTGGGTGCTCAAAGACATCCCCTTCACTGAAAACTGGGGCCAAGAGGAGTATGCCTATCTCACCAAGTGCCTGAAGAACACTGTGAAAACCGGAGGCACCGTACTGGGAGCCTTTGAGAAGGAAACCCTGGTGGGATTTGCTTCCCTGGAGAATGAATTTTTCGGCACAGGATCGAAGTATCTTCAGCTCTCCAGTCTTCATGTGTCCTATGAGAAGCGAGGCATGGGCATCGGAAGACAGCTTCTTGCCTTCATCGCAGACCATGCAAAGAACCGCGGTGCGGATAAGCTCTATATCTCCGCCCACTCCTCTGAGGAAACCCAGAGCTTCTACCGCAGCCTGGGATGCAGAGAAGCAGAAGAATACAATGAGAAACTGACAGCGGAAGAACCCTTCGACTGTCAGCTGGAATATAAGCTTTGACACTCCCACAGCTAAAGCAATGGGATTCTTGGGTGATTAAACGCCAGTCTGTTTCCAGTAGGCGAGTATGACCCCAAGCTGAGGGCATGCCA
>RZYZ01000323.1 GCA_009930125.1 Clostridia bacterium
GCTGAAATGCGGATAGAAGTTGCAAAGAGAGCGGCTGAGGTACAATCAGATGCTATTGAATTATGCCGTGTTCTTATGCAAAAAGCACCTTGGAAGAAAGTAGCGGGAGTTCTTACCAAGCTGAAAGACCAAGACCCTGAATCAATTCGTAGGTTGGTTCTTAGCTACTGCAACACAATTCTCCTTAAGGGAGAGAACATGCAAGCAGGATTAGTTATGGAACAGTTCATAGAACCGTTCTACAATACGGGATTTCCAGGTCTTACGTTCGCGTGTTTTTCTGTTGTTTGCGGAGAAAACTGATTTGAATAGGATCAAAATCTATTGTATTATAGAGTGTAACAATAAAACAAACATGAAAGGAGCACAACAATGGAATACGAACTGGATATACGTATTGACGAAACTGCCCTTGATGTCGAACTGCTTGAACAGCCTATTTTGATGAAGAAATATGGAGATATTGTGAGTGAAGCGAGAAAGACCCTTGATTATGCGAAAGAAGGACTGGATGCAGCAAAAGCGGAATTGAGTAAGGAAATTCGGTCGGATCCTGACGCATTTGGACTTGGAAAAATTACTGAGAATCTTGTTGCCGATACTATTATTCTACAAGATGCGTACAAGAAAGCCGCGGAGGAAGTGGTTGAAGCACAATATCAGTACGGAATGGCACGGTCTGCCTTCGATGCAATCGCTTCAAGGAAAGATACGCTAGAAGGATTGATAAAGCTCCACGGAATGCAGTATTTTGCAGGGCCGTCTATCCCTAGAAATCTCACAGAAGAAAGGACGCGGAAAAATGAGAAAGTGAATGAGACCGTTGCCGCTTCTATGGTTAAGAAGAAAGCGAGGAAAGCATAGTGACGTTTGCCCAAATCCTTTTCATAAGTGTTCTTTGTGCGTTTGTGATTCCGTTTTTCGTATATCTGTATAGTCGGTTACAAATGACAGCCTGGTTGAACGCATTCGATGATTTTGCGAAAAAGAAAGTAGGAGAAAACGTAGAAACGGAGGATGAAGAGAAGGAGGAGGAATAGTACATGCCCTATTTTCAATGCAGAGAGTACCCAGAAGAGGGTTGTGTAAATTGTGAACATGTTACCGATGCCCGTTTTGTAATAGGTTGCAACGACTGTGAGAGTCCTGATTGTGAAGGACCTATTCATACAATACACCACGAGGAGGAATAATAAGTATGGCGAAGCTTGGAAAGAAAAGCGGAGGAAGTAAGTTCAGAGCAGCGGTGGCGGGCAACGTGAAACAGCAAAAAGCACAGGGTTCTAAATACGGTTATCTGAATCTGCCAAGGAACATTCGGATATTCAAAGAAGAGCCTGGTTCTAGAGTATCACTCGACATTCTTCCGTACACTGTTACAGACCCGAAGCACATGGATAAGAATACGGATTTGGGCATCGCAGTTGTGGGGGAGCAGTGGTATAAGAAGCCGTATAAAGTACACAGAGGGATCGGAGCGAACAAAGAAACATTCGTATGCCTTACTACTTTCGGAAAGAAGTGCCCTATCTGTGACCACCGTGCAAAAAGAGTGAAAGATGGAGATGCGGAAGATGAAGAACTGAAGGCGCTTAAGCCTTCTCTTAGGAACCTGTATGTAGTCGTACCGCTGAACTCGAAAGATCATGAGAAAAAGCCGCATATCTGGGATATTTCGCAGTATCTTTTTCAGGATAAGCTGAATGAGGAACTTGAAGAAAACGAGGAAAACGCGGTATTCCCTGATACAGAGGAAGGACTTACTTTGAAAATCCGTTTCAGCGAAGAGCAGTTCGGGAAAAACAAGTACGCCTCTACTTCCAGAATTGATTTTGAGGAACGGGATAAACCGTATAAGGAAAAGGATTTGAAAGACGTTCCAAATCTGGACGAGATTCTTCAAGTGCTTTCCTATAATGAACTTGAGGCTAAATTCTTCGAGTATGAAACGGAAGATGAGGATGAAGCGTACGGAACGTCAGTAAGGAATATGGCAAAATCGAATAAGAAGAAAGACGATACTTCCGAAGAAGAGGAGGAGGAGGATGAGGATATCACTGCTTCCGAAGAAGAAGAGGAAGAGGAAGAGGAAGAGGAAGAGGAAGAGGAAGAGGAAGAGGAAGAAGAAGAGGAAGAGGAAGAGGAAGAGGAAGAGGAAGAGGAAGAGGAAGAGGAAGAGGAAGAGGAAGAGG
>RZYZ01000324.1 GCA_009930125.1 Clostridia bacterium
TCACCCCGCGCGACGGGGCGATGATGGCGAAGGTGAAGGAATAGATGATCACATCTCGCTCCTGCCCCTGAAAACTGTCCAGGGTAGCAACCATCTCGTGCAGTCGGTCTTCCCGATACAGTGTTCTCATGGCTTTCTTCATGGCTGCAACCTGACTCTTGTAGGCGGATATGATTCCGATTTCGCTCGGATCCATATCAAGGTCCTTCAGATGCTTCGCGACATCTCTGACAATCTTCGCTTCCCAGGAGTTTCTGTAGCCTTCTCCCTCCAGCTGCTCATCAAATCTATTGAAATCCTCAGAAGTATCAATAAGAACAAGTGGTTTATCCGAAATCCCCTCCAGAACCCCTGTACTTCCAGCTTTGAAGTCCGGAGACTGATAGGCTCCGTGATAGAATTCCTCACTGATGAGATCTGCAATCTCCTTGGGCATACGATACTGCGTATCCAGCATCATCTTATTCTTCTCCGGCATCTTGTCATACAGAATCTCAAAAAGACTTTTTTCCAGATACTCTGTGGTGATGCTGTTGTCTTCACAGCCCTGTGCCACTTCCTCGTCAACGATGGGCGGAATCTGCTTGTGGTCCCCCAGCATGATCAGTTTCTCTGAAACACTCATGGGTACCAGAGCATTATGGATCTGAATCTGCCCTGCTTCATCAATGATGGTGACATCGAACAGGATATCCTGAAACTTCTTCTGGGAACTTACACCAATGCATGTTGCCCCCACCACATTGGCGGACTGAAGTACCATCTCCTGCAGGGCATAGCTGCTTTTGGTTTCGTTCTCTTCCTTCCACTCACCCAGAATTTCTGCAATGCTTTGCCCTCGCTCTATTTCTCCCTCAATTTCTTCTTTCAGTTGCTGGAAGCTGGCTTCGCTTCTGTGAAGATCTTCCTCAAATTGTGTGGTGTGAAACAGATCGTACGCATTTTGCAGGGACTCTTCAAAGCTTCTTATCTCCCTCTTTTTCATCTCATAGAGAATTCTTGCCTCATAGTAGGCTTTTCCCTCTTCCTGATACAGCTTCTGCAGAGCTTCATAGTGCTCTCCTCTTAGACTGTTGTATTCCTCGGCTGTTGCTGTAAGCTTCGGAATAAACCGGTTATATCTCTTTATTTCAATTTTTTCACGCATCCCCAGAAAGGATCCGTACAGATTTCTGAACACATTCTCCTTCTTTTCTTTCAGGTGATTTCTTCTGCTTCGCAGCTTCTCATACGCCAAGTAATGGACGCTGCTCTTCAGTGCCGTCTGCTGGTATCGGTACAGAATCTCAGAAAGACTCGAGTAGAGTGGAAGGTATTCTTCCTTCACCTTTTCAGAGATTCTCTTCTCCACATCACAGAAATCTCTGTAAGCTTCAAAGAGCGCTCGCTCTTTCTCAAGCAGCAAAGGTCCTTTTTCCATGAGTGCTGTGATTTCCTTTATGGACCCACTGCAGTTCTCTGTGATTCTCTTCTGAAGTGTTTTGATCTTATTTTCCAGGATAAAAGGAACAATCTCGCTTTGGAGTTTCGCTTCTGATCCGATACGAATGAGGTCAATGCCCTCCTCCTCACGAAGTCTTTCCAGAACATTATCAACGGCTTTGTTGTTCTGGGAGGAGATGAGAACCCTTTTGTTTTCTTCCAGTACAAAGTATTTGACCCATTCCAGAATTACGGTGGTCTTACCTGTACCAGGAGGTCCCATGACAAAGAAAGCATCGTTGCTTCTGATTCCACCGGCGATGGCTTCTCTCTGGCTTTCATTGGGTGGATACTTCTTTTTCTTGAGCTTATCCATGACTTCTGACAGATCTTTATCCTTAAATCCCATGGATTGAGGTTTAGAGAAGAGCCTATCCATATAGTCCGCTCTGGCTTTCCCTTCCGTAATGTTCTCAATGGCTCCCATCTGGACATCTTTGATCACCGTGGATTCTGTCAGTTCAATAAACCCCTGGGGAGGAATGTCTTCGTAACTGATCATCTTATTGAAGAGTAAAGCCAGGTAGTCGCCCTCAAGTCTGGTTTTATCGGCTTCATCCACTTCAATGACTTCTGCGGTCAGCATATTCTCTGAATCCAGTCCCACCTGAACCTGGGTACCCTTTTTGAATGCATGGGCAGGAAATTCATCCATTCTGAAGATATAGGGTATTCTTGCCTGGCGCTCATATAATAG
>RZYZ01000064.1 GCA_009930125.1 Clostridia bacterium
CCAAGCCCCATACCGATGGCATCATAGATGGAATGCAGTACGGAGTTTTTGCTTGCATAGGCTTCTGCTCTACCAAGAATGACACAGTTAACAACAATCAGTGGAATGAATAATCCCAGTGATTTATAAAGATCCTGCGCGTAGGCTGCAAGGAACATATCAACAGCAGATACGAAACCTGCGATGATGACGATGTAGGCAGGTATTCTGATCTTGTTTGGAATAAACTTTCTGATGGCTGCAATGATCGCATTGGAGCAGATCAGGACCGCCAGAGTGGATAGTCCCATACCGATTGCATTCACTAAGCTGGTTGAAACCGCTAAAGTCGGACACATGGCAAGAACCTGTACAAAAATCGGGTTTTCACTGAAAAGACCATTTTTCAGTCTTTCTATTAATGCCTTCATCTTTAGTTCCCTCCTTGCATTAGTACGTCATTAAAGTATAGAATCGCTTTGTTTACAGCTCTGTAGACACCCTTTGAACTTTCAGATGCACCGGAGTAGACCTGAACGCTCATTTCTTCAGAAGGCTGGTCCTGGAACATCTGTGCAAAAGCGTCTTCTGTGATGACTGTCCCCAGTCCCTGGGTTTCATTCTGTCTGACGATCATGATGTTCTTCACTTCTCTTGTAGCCGCATCAAAGGATACAGCAACTTCTATCGGCTTGTCTTCATAATATCCTGGATTGGAGGTGTATACGATATAACCGGATACCGCTCCCTGATTTCTGACCTCGAAGGTCTTGTATTCTCCATCAATCTCCACCATTTCATCTCCTGTGAGACGCATGTTTTCGACACCAGGTTCTACCATAAGCACGTTATGGTAATAATCGATGGCCTGATTGACAGCCTTGTAGACGCCCTTTGAGCTTTCAGATGCACCGGAGTAGATCTGAGTTTCCATCTCTTCTGCAGCTGCTCCCTGGAACTGCTGTGCGAATCCGTCTTCCAGAATCACATCACCAAGTCCTGGGGTTTCATTCTGCTCAATGATCAGAATGTTTGTGATGGTCTTTGTCTCGTTATCGAAACCTACTGCAACCTTGATTGGAGATTCTTCGTAGTAGCCAGGATTTGCCGCATAGACCACATATCCTGTCACTTCTCCAGCTGTTGTGACTTCCAGAGTCTTCAGGTCCCCTGCGATTTCATTCATCGCATCCCCTGACAGATTCATGTTTTCAAGTGTTGGTTCCACTACAGGTACTTCCACCACTTCTTCTCCGAGAATATTTTCCTTGTGGAACTTCACAGCTTCATTAATGGAAGTCGTTACCGCTCCGGAGGAAATCGTCGCACCGGATACAGACTGAATTTCAGTATCGGATGTAGGATTGCCCTTTACCACCTGGAAACTGGCTGTGGTTTCTTTTCCAGTGAACTGGGAGATAAAGGCTTCTTCTGCAACCAGAGCACCAAGACCTGGTGTTTCAGAAGACTGGGTGACCTTTGCAGCGACCACATTACCGTCGTTATCGATACCCACCAGGGTGCCAAGGTCGGGTTTGTATCCTGCAATCATCATTTTATATACATAACCCACTACATCGCCGCCTTTTGTGGCTTTGTAGATTTCAGTTATGACTTCATGTTCGTCGTATTCTGCTGTGACATCTTCTATGCCGTCACTCTCAGGCATAACCACCGCAAGATCTTCCGCATTGACTGCATTGTTCATGGCAATCTGTTCCTTCGTACCGTTATAGACAAAGGCAACAACGCCAGCCACGATGATGCAGATCAGCATCAGGGTTCCGCCAAGGGTAAGAAGCTCACTTACTATACTTTTCTTTTTCATTACGCAGTAGCCTCCTTTTTGGTATCCACTTTTCCTTTAAAGAAGGTATCGATAAATGGAGCGAATACATTACCGATGAGTATCGCATAATAAGCTCCTTCGATATTTTCAGCCACACCGATGAAGGATGCTGCTGCCACAGCAACAAGAATCGCATAGATCCATTTACCACCGTTGGTGATGGATGAACTTGCATAATCATTGGCCATGAAGAAAGCAATCAGATAAATACTGCTGTTTGCTCCAAGGATGGTGATGTCTCCTAATATGAACTGTGAGAACGCTAGAGCTATAAGAATGATTGTGAATGGCACTCTTACTCTGATGACACCCTTCAGTGCCAGATAGAGACCACCAACCAGAATGGCCAGTATGGATGCTTCACCGAGGTTTCCACCGGCAGTTCCGAGAAAACGGTCGATGAAAGCTGTTTCTTCGAAACCGTTATTCACAACAAGATTACCGTAGGATACCACTGCGAAGATCTTCGCAGCCACTGCAGGGTTCATGAAATTCTGACCTAAGCCGCCGAAAATCTCTTTTACGAGAGCGATGGCGAATACAGAGGATATCGCTGCAATCCATAATGGTGTGTTAACAGGTAAAATGAGTCCGAGAATCAGACCAGTTACGATTGCGGAAAGATCATGCAATGAATGGTTCTTGTGAAGGGCCTTCTTGAATAGAACTTCTGTAGCCATGGCACCGATGATTGTGACCAGAACCAGGAAAAGTCCTTTGATTCCATTGAAATAGATTCCCGCTGCTGTGACCGGTACCAGCGCGATGATGACATCAAGCATGATTCTGTTCACTCTCAAGTCAGATTTCACGTGGGGTGAGGAAGCAACGGTTATTTTTCTGTTTTCCATATCCTTACCTCCTATCTTTTAACCTTTTTCGCAGTTTTGAATGACTGAAGCAGATGTCTCTTGGATGGACAGACATAAGAACATCTTCCGCATTCCACGCACATTCCGCCGCGGTTTTTGAAGAACTCATCAAAATCTCTATTGATGACCAGTGCATTCAGCTCATATGGCTGCAGTCCAACAGGACATACATCCGCACAGCGTCCGCATTTGATGCAGTTCATCTCTTCTTCTTTGGAGACTTCATTTTCATTCAGAAACAGTACTTCTCTGATTCCTCTGTTGATCGGTGCATCCAGGGCGAATACAGCATCACCGGAAAGAATGTTTCCTGCTACTACTCTGAATGGGTCCTCTACTCCAGCTGCCTCCATGACATAATTCAGTGTCGTACCGGACATAACTTTATAGATACCGGGATTCTTCACCGCTCCGCCATTGATGAGCAGCAGCTGATAGTGAGTCAGTCTGTTGTCCAGAAGTCCTCTGGCCACAGCTGGCAGAAGGAAGGCATCTACAACCATGGTGTCTTTCATGGCGAAATCACCGAAAACATCTCTGGAAGCCAGGTTCATATCGTGGTAGAACTGCGTAGGAATCTTCGATACGAGATTCATATCGGTGTTCTTCAAAAGCTCTGTGAATCCGATGACGGAATCCGCATCCGATGTGGAAAGAACAGTGATGTTCGCATTCTTGTAGAGGGATCTCAGAAGTCCGAGTCCTCTCAGAAAGTCTTCTCTCTCGTTTTCATACAGATAGGAGCCCACCTGGCCATACAGACCACTTTCCTGTGCGTTGATGAGAACATTTTTCACATCATCCTTGAAGGAAAGCTGCATGCCTCTCTTTCTGTTTGAAAGATTCTGGGTTTCGATGAGTCCGAGCGCTTTGATTTTCTCTCTCAGTTCTTCGAAGGTCAGTGCGCTGTAGTCAAAGGCTTCGCGTTCTTCCTTTTCATAAAGGAAGTCGTTTTCGATGAGAATCACATCAACCTTATTGCCTATCAGGTCCACTTTTGTCGTAACCTGCTTCACTGTACCAGATACGCTGGAATACACGGGCACAACACTGTTGTTTTCACCCACTCCGATGATCTGGTTGACAAGCACTCTGTCATTTCTTTTGACAGTAGGTGTGCACTTCATGTTGTGCTGCTGAGATAGTGAATATACCATGTTCTTTGGAGCTTCAACATCTATGATTGAACTGAAATGTTCTGCCTCTTTGAACTTGGGCACATGCACTGCTTTGGATACTGAAAACAGTTTCATATACATCCCCCTAAATTTAATCTAAAATATAACAAATACACAATATAGTATAACATTGTAAACGTTCATTAACAATATCTGTCATTTAATTAACAATAACTCAGAAATGAAAAAACCGTTGAATATCAACGGTTTTTTCTGTTTTGATTTCTTTCCTTGAGATTGATTTTATTCTGTTCTTTTTTAGTACAGTTTAAAATGCCGGGAAAATGGTTCCATCATACTGTTCTTCGATGAACGTCTTTGTCTTTTCACTGTTCAGGACCTGGTCCAGGGCTTTGGTCTTTTCAGAATCCTTGTCCTCTTCTCTCACTGCCAGGATATTCGCATAGGGTGAGTCACCTGATTCGATGATCAGTGCATCTTCCAATGGATTGAGATCAGCCTCGATGGCGTAGTTCGTATTGATGACTGCCGCATCCACATCGACCAGGGTTCTTGGAAGCGCTGGCGCATCCAGTTCTGTGAACTGCAGATTCTTCGGATTGTCTGTGATGTCGAGAACGGATGCGATTTCCGAATCCGCCAGGGTGATCAGTCCGTTGTCAGCCAGCAGCTTGAGCGCTCTGGAGCCGTTGGTCGCATCGTTTGGTATGGCGATGGTTGCCCCATCTGCCAGTTCCTCAAGGGCTGCGATTTTATCGGAATATAATGCCATAGGTTCTATGTGAACTCTTACTGTATAGGTGAGTCCAAGATCTTCATTGCTGTTCATCTCTTCAAGGTATGGAATGTGCTGGAAGTAGTTGGCGTCCAGCTGCCCTTCTGATAGAGCTTTGTTTGGCAGAACATAGTCATTGAATATGGTGACTTCCAGTTCATAGCCAAGTTCCTTCAGATCTTCCCTTACATTTTCCAGAATTTCTGCATGTGGGACTGCAGAAGCGCCTACCACGATTTTTTCATCAGCTTCTTCGCTGGTGCTGCAACCTGCCAGAAGTCCAAGGGCCAGTAGTGATGCGGTGAGCAGTTTATATGTCTTTTTCATTTTGTTTACCTCGCTTTTTGTTTATTATCTGTTTTTCTGATCTGTACTGATTTGTTTTTACTGATATTTTCTGATTTTGCTCAATTTGTTAAAATATAAACATGATTCTTCGGCTACGCCGGATTTGAAGCCGGCTTTATCTCAACAGAAGCTTGAAAATCTGGTTTCCGATGGACTGAATGATCTGTACTACTGCAAAGATCATGATCACGATGATGAACATGATGGTGTTCTCCCATCTGTAATAGCCATAGTTGATGGCCACCGCACCAAGTCCTCCACCTCCGATGATACCCGCCATGGCGGAGTAGCCCACGATATTGATGAATATGTTCGTGATTCCCTGTACTAAATTCGGCAGCGCTTCGATGAGCATCACTTTGAATACGATCTGCGCATTGGTTGCACCAAAGGATTTCGCCGCTTCAATGATGCCGGGATCCACGGTGTCCAGCGATCCTTCTATGATTCGCGCCGCAAATGGTGTAGCGGCGATGGTCAGTGGAACGATGGCTGCGGTGGTGCCGATGGATGTTCCTACAATGAATCTTGATAATGGAAACAGAAGAAACATCAGGATGATGAAAGGAAAACTTCTGAATACATTGATGAAAAAATCCAGCGTATTATATAAGGAAGGTTTTGGTTTCAGTCCTTTCTCCTTGGTGTAGACCAGGACGATTGCAATGAAGAATCCGAATAAAATAGAAAGTATGCCAGAAACGCTGATCATAAGTAATGATTCTAAAAGCGCCTCTATATAGCCGTTAAGATTCATTATATATCACCTCCACATTGAGACCTTTCTCTGCCAGATAGGATACAATCTGATCCTTGTCTGCAGGATTTATATTGATGACCAGACTACCGAGAACATTGCCGCTGAAATTTTCCAGCTTGCCCCACACGATGGAGAAGTCCACGTTTAGGTCCCGGCTCATGTTCGTGATGATGGCCTGATTGCTGTAATCCTTTGTGAAGAAGATTCTGATGCTGGTACCCTTTGGAAGAATCTCCATTTCGTCTTCGCCGATGAGCTTTTTCAGGCTCTTTGCGGGATTCAGGAACAGATCCTCAACCTTACCAAGGGCTGACACTTTTCCTCCTTCCATCACCGCAACTCTCTGACAGATGTCTTTGACGACTTCCATCTGATGAGTCACCACAACCAGCGTGAGACCGAGCTCCCTGTTGATTTTTTTCAGAAGAGCTAGAATCTCTTTGGTGGTGTTGGGGTCCAGTGCGGATGTCGCTTCATCACAGAGAAGAAATTCAGGGTCCAGTGCAAGGGCTCTTGCAATGGCTACACGCTGCTTTTCTCCACCGGACAGAGAGCGCGGTTTGCTCTTGTATTTGTCAGATAGACCTACAAGATTCAGCAGTTCCTTCGCCCGGGACTGGATGGTTTTTTTATCATAGCCCCAGATCTCCATAGGAAGTGCTACGTTTTCCAGTGCAGTTTTCTGATTCAGAAGATTAAAATTCTGAAAGATCATGGATACTTTTTTTCGGAGTCTTCGTACCCCCTCAGAATCAAGAGACCCGATGGAGATTCCATCTACAATGATATCTCCTCTGTTGAAGGGTTCCAGGGCATTGATGCATCGGAGCAGCGTGGATTTACCCACTCCACTTCTTCCGACAATACCGAAGATCTCTCCTTTCTCGATCCGGAAGGATACATCTTTGATGACTTCCTGACTGTCATACTGTTTTTCTAGATTTTTAATTTCGATCAATCACTACACCTCACATTTTTTCTGATGAACTCATCAAAAAGGGCAAAATAAAATTCGCCTAAGAATAAACTTAGACGAATGAAATCTAAAAGCTTATTCTCATCTTTCAGCTACTGCTGCAGGAATTGGCACCATATACAGCAGTAGCTGTATTGGTTGCCGGGTTTCACAGGGCCTTTCCCTCCACCTCTCTAGATAAGAAAATATTAATATTTCGTTATATAAATAGTAACACGATTCAAAAAGATGTCAATAAACACCGGACCATCTTTATCATTATGGTATTTGTAAAGGTTTAGATTCTTATATTCTGCCTATATCATTTCTGTAATAAAGGTTTTCATTACGATTTTCACTAAGAAAATCGTAGACGTTTTTCAGGCATTCTTCCTTTTCGCCTCTAGAGACCACAGACAGCACTCTGCCGGAGGAAGAGAGAATCCGATTCTCATCCGCTTTACTGGCATAGGAATAGACCCGGATCTTCTCCTCTTCCGCGTCGAAGTAGGAAGTCACATCGATGTTATTCTCGCAGCTCTTCGGATACCCTTTCGCTGACAGAACGACACATAGGGCGCTGTCGGAAGAACAGACCACATCTTCTTCCTCTAGGTTTCCTTCCAGCATCTTCATGAACAGCCCATTGAGATCACTCTCCAGTGTCTCCAGCAGACTCTGGGTTTCAGGATCTCCAAATCTCAGATTGTATTCCAGAAGATAGGTCCCTTTTTCCGTAAGCATCAGTCCGAAGAAGATGATTCCTCTGAACGTGAGGTTTTCCTGCTTGAGTCCGACCAGAGTCCGATTCAGGATATTCTGTCTGAAATCTTCCTGCAGGGCTTCCGTGAAATGAGGATTGGGGGTCAGAGAACCCATCCCGCCAGTATTCAGCCCTGTCTCTCCTACCCCGATCTTCTTGTGATCCATGGTGGAGTTCAGGGCGATGATGCTGTTTCCATCATAAAGTGTGATGATGGAGGCCTCTTTTCCGGTGAGATATTCTTCTATGACCACTTTTTTCCCGGCTTCGCTGAATTTCTCCTCCAGCATGAAGGCTTCCAGGGTTTTCAGCGCATCTTCATAGGTCTCTAGAATTTCGACCCCCTTGCCTGCAGCCAGCCCGTCCGCCTTGATGACGAGAGGGTAAGCCGATGAGGCAAGGTATCTCTTTGCCGCTGCAAAGTCCGTGAAGACTTCGTAGGCAGCGGTTTTGATGCCGTACTTCACCATGAAATCCTTGGCAAGAGACTTGGACCCTTCCAGAAGCGCGGCTGCTCTGTGTGGTCCGATGATCTTTAGACCTGCTTTCTGGAACAGGTCAACAATTCCTTCCATGAGGTCCGCTTCCGGACCCACAACAGTATAGTCGACCTCCTGCGAACTGGCGAAATCTCTCAGCTCTGCAAGGGTCCCTTTGGGAATATTTGTGCATTTCTCCAGTCGCTTTGTGCCGCCGTTTCCCGGAGCCACATAGATTTCACGGACCTTTTCCGATGCGGCGAGTTTTCGGGCGATGGCATGTTCTCTGGCTCCTTCACCAATGATTAGAATTTTCATGTTGTCCTCCTAGTGCTTGAAATGTCTCATTGAGGTGAAAATCATGGAGATTCCCTTTTCATCACAAAGATCGATGGAATCCTGGTCCCTTAAGGAACCTCCGGGCTGAATGATTCCCCTGATGCCCTGTCTGGAGGCTTCCTCCACCACATCACTGAAAGGGAAGAAGGCATCGGATGCAAGAATCACGCCCTGTCCTTTGGCCTTTTCCAGAGCGAATTTCGCGGCATCGATTCGGTTGACCTGTCCTCCACCAATGCCAAGGGTCATCCTGTCTTTGGTGACAACGATGGCGTTGGACTTGACGAACTTGACGACTTTATAGGCGAACTCCATTTCTTCCTGTTCCTGCAGGTCGGGTCTTTTTTTCGTGACGACCCGAAGTTCATTGTACTCTCCTGAATCCTCATCCTGTGACAGCATCAGACCATCCAGAGATACATAGGCTCTTCTGGCGGAAGGTGCTTCCTTTAAACGGATGATTCTCAGATTCTTCTTTTTCTTCAGTATTTCCAGTGCCTCTTCTGTGAAGTCAGGGGCCATGACCACTTCCAGGAAGATCTCATTCATTTTCAGTGCGGTTTCTCTTGTGACGCTTAAGTTCAGCGCGACGATGCCGCCGAAGATGGAAACGGGATCCCCTTCATAGGCCTTGCTGTAGGCTTCAAAATCATCTTTTCCCAGGGCAACACCGCAGGGCGTATTGTGCTTCAGGGCGCAGCAGGCAGGCTCATCAAAGGAGCTGGCCACTTTCCATGCGATGTCCAGATCTTTGAAATTATTGTAGGAAAGTTCCTTTCCCCATAGGATTTCCATGTTCTTCAGAGCGCCTTCCGTGTCCAGAGATTCATATACGGAGGCGCTTTGATGCGGGTTTTCTCCGTATCTCAGATCAGATACTTTTCTGTAGGAAAGACTGAGATATCTCTTTTCCTCCTCTTTCAGGAGAAAGTTTGAAACGGCGCTGTCGTAAGCACCCATGAGGTTAAAGACCTGTCCTGCAAGCCTTCTTCTCAAGGAAGCCTTTTCCTCATCGGCCCCTTCACTGTAGACCGACATGAAGTCTTCGTAGTCTGAAGGATCGGACATGGCATACACATATCGGTAGTTCTTCGCTGCCGCGCGGAGCATGGTGGGTCCGCCGATGTCGATGAACTCCACCTGTTCCTCCGTGGTCAGATTTTCCTTGAGCTTATCGAAAAAGGGATAGAGATTCACGCAGACGATGTCAATGCCTTCTATTCCTTCCGCCTCCACTTCCAGAAGATCCCCAGTCAGATCCCTTCTGTACAGGATCCCTCCATGAATCAGCGGATGCAGGGTCTTGACTCTACCGCCGAGAATTTCTCTGGCACCTGTGACCTCTTCCACCTTGACCGGACGAAATCCGTTTTCCTTCAGATAGGCGTAAGTGCCCCCTGTGGAAATCATTTCAATGTCATGTTTCACGAAGAAATCTGCCAGTTCCTTCAGTCCACTTTTATCATATACACTGATGAGTGCTCTCATAATTATCCTCCCCTTTTGCCAGCAGTCTGATGGCATCTGTCAGAGCGCCTTTTTCGATCGAAGAAACAAGTGACTGAATCTCTTCCGGATTCTTTGCATCTCTGATGCCGATGATGCGCTTCAGGATGAAGCTCCCGCCATCCACCTTGTCATCCACATAATGTACGGTGCATCCGGAAATAGGCATCCCCGACTTGTAGACGGCTTCATGGACATGAAGCCCATACATTCCTCTGCCTCCGAAAGACGGAAGAAGAGAAGGATGCAGATTGATGATCCTGTTTTTCATGACCTGAAGGATCTTTCCTTCCAGAATGGAGAGAAATCCCGCCAGAACCACCAGGTCATAGGACTTCACCTCTTCAAGAATTCGCTCAGAGAGCATGCTGTCTCTCTCCAGAATCTGGAAGGGAATCTGCTTCTCCCGCGCGTACTCTATGCCGCCGCACCTGCGGTCGCAGAGGACAAGACCCACTTCGTAGGCTCCATCCTTTTCTGCATCATCCAGAATGGATTTCAGGGTTGTGCCGGCACCGGAAATAAGTACTGCTATCTTAAACATATTGCTTCTTCTCCTTCTCCACGTATTACATAGTCTGCTCCTGACTCTAAATATTCCTTGGGATAAAATGTTGGGCCAAACCCACCACATAATATTTTTAAAGAAGGTTTTATATTTTTTAG
>RZYZ01000325.1 GCA_009930125.1 Clostridia bacterium
GGATCTGGAAGAGGAAGACGACTTAAAAGGATATTTTTCGCCTGATATCTATTAAGTTTTCATATTATTAATATTCCTATAAGACTTCTCTGTTATGATAGAGAAGTCTTATATTTTATATTATTCTATGTTTATGAAAACAGGTGAAATCGTATTCAGGATTTGTACTAGGGAAAATTAGTTAACAAACTAAAAACCATGAAGAAAGATTGTACAATTAAATTAGTTCCTGTGATATAATATATGAGGATTTTGAAAAGAAAGATCTATTTATTATGTGAACTCCCGGTTTTACCGGATTCAAAATATATGTGTCTAAGCATGAATTATTGAAAGTGAGGGAAATCTATGTCAAAGAAGTATGTATACCTTTTTAGTGAAGGTGACGCTACAATGAAAAACCTCCTCGGAGGAAAAGGTGCCAATCTGGCAGAAATGACAAACATCGGAATTCCAATACCAAAGGGATTCGTTGTTACAACAGAAGCTTGTAATAAATATTACGATGATAACAAAGTGATTACTCAGGATGTTATCGACGAAATCCATTCCACAATGGACAAGCTTGAAGAAGTTACAGGTAAGTCTTTCGGTGGAAATGAAAACCCACTGCTTGTTTCTGTGCGTTCAGGTGCGAGAGCTTCCATGCCTGGAATGATGGATACTGTTCTGAATCTGGGACTTACAGATAAAACTGTTGAAGTGCTGGCTAAAGAGACAGGAAACGAAAGATTCGCATATGATTCTTACAGAAGATTCATCATGATGTTTGCGGACGTGGTTATCGAAATTCCAAAGCATGAGTTTGAAGAAATTCTTCATGCAATGAAGGAAGAAAAGGGTGTTGAACTTGATACTCAGCTGACTGCTGAAGATCTTAAGGAACTTGTTGTAAAATTCAAGGAACTTTACAAGAGCAAGCACGGTGAAGATTTCCCACAGGATGCAAGAGAACAGCTGATTGAAGCAGTAACTGCTGTATTCAGAAGCTGGGATAACCCAAGAGCCAATGTATACAGAAGAATGAACGATATCCCTTCAAGATGGGGAACAGCTGTTAACGTACAGGAAATGGTATTTGGTAATAAGGGTGAAACATCAGGATCTGGTGTTGCGTTCTCAAGAAACCCTGCTACAGGAGAAAAGAAGATTTTTGCTGAGTATCTGATGAATGCACAGGGTGAAGACGTTGTTGCCGGTATCAGAACACCACAGCCAATTGAAGAGCTTGATAAGCAGATGCCAGAAACTTACAAAGAGTTTGTTGACATTGTAAATAAACTAGAGAATCATTACCATGACATGCAGGATATGGAGTTCACCATCGAAGAAGGTAAGCTTTATTTCCTACAGACAAGAAATGGTAAGAGAACAGCCCAGGCTGCTCTTAGAATCGCTGTAGAAATGGAACAGGAAGGTCTTGTATCAAAAGAACAGGCAATCCTTATGATGGATCCAAAGCAGCTTGACACACTTCTTCACCCTGCGTTCGATGCAGAAGAAATGAAGAAGCATGAAGTGGTTGCAACAGGTCTACCAGCTTCACCAGGAGCTGCTACAGGTAAGATCGCTTTCTCTGCTCTGGAAGCAAAGGAAAGAAACGAAGCTGGTGAGAAGGTAATTCTTGTAAGACAGGAAACTTCACCAGAAGATATCGAAGGTATGATCGCTGCAGAAGGTATCCTTACTGTAAGAGGTGGTATGACTTCCCATGCAGCTGTAGTTGCTAGAGGTATGGGTGCATGCTGCGTAGCTGGTGCAGGTACGATCAAGGTTGACGAAAAGAAGAAGACCATGACTGTCAACGGAAAAGTATACTCATCAGATGACTATATTTCTCTTGATGGTTCAACCGGTAATGTATATGAAGGCAAGATTGAAACTGTAGAACCAGAAATTTCCGGATACTTCGGTACATTCATGTCTTGGGCTGATGAAATCAGATCTCTTAAGGTCAGAACCAATGCTGATACACCTCATGATGCTGCTCAGGCGGTTAAGTTCGGTGCTGAAGGTATCGGTCTGACAAGAACAGAGCATATGTTCTTTGCTGAAGATAGAATCTTCCCAATGAGACAGATGATCGTAGCCAGAACTGAAGAAGCCAGAAGAACAGCACTGGAGAAACTTCTTCCAATGCAGAAGAGTGACTTCAAGGGTATATAC
>RZYZ01000326.1 GCA_009930125.1 Clostridia bacterium
GACTGGGGAAGCGTGATTCTATTCTGAAAGGAGAGTCCCATCACGACATGTCTGAAATTCAGCACGCCGATTGCCATGGCCATTTCCCAGGGAGATGTGCCCAGCGTGAAGAGATTGATGGCCATAAACTGACTTGCACCAGCATAGACAAAAATGCTCATGGAAATTATGACCCAGGCGGGAATTCCGGCCTGAATGCCGATTACGCCATGGGCCATTGCGATAGGGATATATCCGGTCATGATCGGAAAACTGGATTTCAGACCCTGGTAAAAATTTTTCTCATTACTCACTCAAAGCACTCCCTTATCTAGAACAATATTAATATTCTATCAGATTTTATTCGGTTTTACTTCGTTTTAAAACAGTTTCTGCAAAAAGAACAGTGTGGATTACAAATCAATGGAGTTTTCCGGAAGTGCCCTCAGGAGCTGTCATGGAGATGGTCGACCTTTTAAACCTAGGCGCAATGGCTTATAATAGAAGATGTGAATAAAGAATGCTGAGGTGCGAAATGATTGATATTCATTATGAAATCGGAAATCTGGTAGAGTATGCTGTAAGAAAAAAGCTGATCGAGGAAGAGGATCGTATTTATGCAACCAATGCTGTGCTCGAAGTGCTGGAAGAAGACGTCTATGTAGAAACCTTCAAGGAACCATCTGATGAACCGGTAGAGGAGATTCTGGGAAGAATTCGAACGTGGGCTGTGGAAAATAATAAAGTCGAAAATGATGCCAATGAGCTTCTCGATTTACTGGACACAAGGATCATGGGGGTTTTTATCGCCAGACCTTCTCTGTTCAGAAAAGAGTTCTGGAGGAATTATCAGGAATCACCAGCGAAGGCTACGGAATTCTATTATGAGTTTTCGAAAAACACCAATTATATACGTCAGCAGAGAGTGGTAAAAGATGTGAAGTGGACCTATGAAACACCTTATGGCTCTCTGGATATGACAATAAATCTATCTAAACCGGAAAAAGACCCCAGAGCGATTGCTCTTGCCAGCAGGGGTGTCTTGGATGGGCAGGAAAAGTATCCGAAATGTCTGCTCTGCAAGGAAAATGAAGGTTATGCAGGAAGAATAGATCATCCAGCGAGGCAGAATCTGCGCATTATACCGCTGTCTCTGAATGAGGAAGAATGGTATATGCAGTATTCGCCATATGTTTATTTTAATGAGCATTGCATCGTATTCAAGGGCAGTCATGACCCTATGAAGATAACAAAAGACACCATTCAGAGACTTCTGGATTTTGTAGCCTTCTTTCCGCATTACATGCTGGGATCCAATGCGGATCTGCCGATTGTAGGGGGATCGATTCTTACGCATGATCATTTTCAGGGAGGCAACTACACTTTTGCCATGGCCAAAGCAAAAGAATATGATGAAATCAACATCCAGAAAGCCGGCGTAGAAATGGTCAAGCTTCATTGGCCCATGTCTGTTCTCCGACTGAAATCAGACAGTATCGAAAACCTTGTTGAAGCATCAGATCGGGTGATCAGACAGTGGAAGAATTACACGGATATGAAAGTGAATGTTCGATCCCATACCGGGGAGGAAGAGCATAACACAATCACGCCGATAGTAAGATTCAGAAACGGCCAGTATGAGGTGGATCTGATACTGAGAAACAACCGGAAAGATGAACAGCATCCGTATGGTATTTTCCATTCCCATGAAAAATATCATCATATCAAACGCGAAAATATCGGTCTCATTGAGTGTCTTGGGCTTGCGGTTCTTCCATCAAGACTGAGAAATGAAATGAATGCACTGAAAGATAAGCTGATTGAGGGTGATATGGAAGGCATCTATGCAGATGGAGCGCTGAATAAGCATGGTGATTTTGCAAGAAGGATTCTGGAGGAGAACGCGTCCATAGACCAAGCTAATGCGCTGGACATTCTGTATAATGAGATCGGAAAAGTCTTCCTGAATGTTCTTGAAAACTGTGGTGTTTTCAAGAAAGATGAAGAGGGAGAGCAGGCTTTTCAGAGATGTTTCGAGGTGATGTATGAAAGTATCAAAGCGTAGTCTGAATCTAGGTGAACATGAAGTCCATGAAATTACACTGGAGAATGCAAATGGAATCAGTGTGAGCTTCCTGACCTATGGAGGAATCATCACGCGCGTGATGGTTCCGGATAA
>RZYZ01000327.1 GCA_009930125.1 Clostridia bacterium
AATCCATCCTACTCGTCCTTCATGACAGCACTGACCTCCATCGCATTCATCTTTGTCATGCCGTTCTATTTTGAACTCTTTGCATTCATTTAAGTCTTTTCAAAGGATGAGCACAGCACTCATCCTTTCATTTTGTGATATTTTAGAACATACGTTTAATTATTGTTGTGGCAAAAGAACATATGTGCTATAATTTCCTAAAACGGGAGGCGAATTGCAGTGGATATTCTAGATAAAATCAGAATCCTGTCGGATTCAGCAAAATATGATGTATCCTGTTCATCCAGCGGGAGCAGCAGAGGCAGCATCAAGGGAGGCGTAGGCAATGCCGCCGCTGCCGGTATCTGTCACAGCTTCACTGCGGATGGTCGATGCATCAGTCTTCTGAAGATACTCATGACAAACTTCTGCATCTACGACTGCGCCTACTGCCAGAACAGAATCTCCAGCGATGTGGAAAGAGCTGCTTTCGCACCGGAAGAGCTCATTACCCTCACCATGAGCTTCTACAGAAGAAACTACATTGAAGGGCTGTTCCTGAGCTCCGGGGTCATCGTGAGCCCGGACCACACCATGGAGCTCATGATCCGTATCATAAAGACGCTGAGGCTGAGAGAACGCTTCAACGGCTATATCCATGTGAAGGTGATACCCGGAGCCAGCAGTCATCTGGTTCACGAGGCAGGCCTCTATGCTGACCGTGTCAGCGTGAACAT
This sequence comes from Clostridia bacterium, assembly GCA_009930125.1. Taxonomy (GTDB): domain Bacteria; phylum Bacillota; class Clostridia; order Clostridiales; family Clostridiaceae; genus Proteiniclasticum. The sequence continues at coordinate 717 of RZYZ01000327.1, forward strand.
TGAACTGCCGGAGGAAACGAACTACAAAGCACTGACACCGGAAAAAAGCCGCATGGCCATTCTGAAGCCCATGAAGCAGATTGCGGACAACATCATGGAGAACAAGGAGGAAAAAAGAATTTCCAGATTCGCGGAGGATTTCGTTCCTGCAGGTCAGTCCACGCAGCTGATCATCGGAGCAACACCCACCACCGACGGAAAGATTCTCAGTCTCAGTCAGAACCTCTATACCGGCTATAACCTGAAGCGCGTCTATTACTCCGCCTACATTCCCATCAGCACCAACAAGCTTCTGCCTCAGCTCACCGCACCACCACTTCTGCGTGAACATCGGATCTATCAGGCGGACTGGCTGCTTCGATTCTATAAGTTCACGGCGGGAGAACTCCTTCGTGAAAATGAGAACCTCGATGTGAATGTGGATCCGAAAACACAATGGGCCCTCTCTCATATGGAGCTTTTCCCCATGGAAGTGAACAAGGTCAGCTATGAAATGCTGCTGCGGATACCCGGCATCGGCCTCACCTCCGCAAAAAGAATCCTACGGGCCAGAAAACTCGCATCACTCACCTATGAGGGACTCAAGAAAATGGGCATCGTTCTGACAAGAGCCAAGCATTTCATCCTCATAAACGGAAAATATCACGGCAATTTCGCCATGCGCCCGGAATTCATCTACGAAGCCATCAGTGAAAAGAAAGATCAGATTCAGCTCAGCCTGTTTGAGGAGATCGATCACAGTCTTAGTAGCTTGAATGCTTCGCCCCACGACATCATTCTGGACAGACAGAATCTCTCCCAGATTCTCGCGGATCAGACCATCATCCGCAAATCCCCGGGAGGTGATTTCTAGTGAAGGTGATGCTTTTTGACGGCTCCATGGAAGGACTGCTCATGGCCGTCTATCATGTGTATGTGGATAAAGAGGAGCCCATCCTCTACAGAGAAAAGGACTACGAGAGAAACCTCATCGATGAACCCGTTACGCTAACCTTTGACGAGGAAGCCTTCCAGCGCGTGAAGCGTTCCATGGAGGAGAAATTTGATGTGGAAACCCTCACCCTCATTTCCTACGCGCTGAATCATAGAGACCCTTCGTCGCCAACACATGTCTTGAGATATATCATCCGCTGTTTCCAGAACCCGAAGAATGCGCACAATTATCAGGATGAACTGATTATGAAGGTGACAAAACTCTCCAGACAGGTCTCTCTGGAGAGTCATAGGTTCAAAGGATTTGTTCGTTTCTCACTGGTAGGCGCAGTCTATATGGCCAGAATCGATCCAGACCATGACATCCTTCCTTTCATCGCACCTCATTTCTCAGAGCGCTATGGGGACATGAATTTCATCATCTACGATGCCCATCGTCAGGAAGCGGTTCTTTCCAGAGAAGGCCAATGGACAGTGAAAAAGGATATCGTACTGGATGAGAAGCTTCT
>RZYZ01000065.1 GCA_009930125.1 Clostridia bacterium
CTGGAAGCTCGTTCCTTCAATGTCCTGAATTATGGAGCGACTGGAGATGGAGTCACAGATGATGCTCCGGCAATCAATGCACTCATCGCTTCCATTGCTGCAGACGGTGGCACGATATTCTTTCCGAAGGGCAGCTATTATCTTGCTACACCTCTCAACTGGTCCAGTCACATCCATCTGAAAGGTCAGAATGGAGCAGTGCTGAACCCTGCTGTAAACGGAATTCAGGCATCTTCAGACATCCGTTCAGGTTCCATTGAAGATCTGGAAATCAGAGGTCCTGTCAGTTACGCTGCAGGAAGTAAAGGCATCGCCTTTGATGAAGACAACGGTGGATGGCTCAATACTATCAAGAATGTCGAAATCTGGAACTTCGAGTACGGCATTTATGTAAGGGATATCTGGTGGCATAATGTGATCGAGAATGTACTCTGTCATAATAACAAGCACGGACTCTATGCAGTCTACAAGGCAGTAGGGTCCAACATCAATAACACCTTCATCAACTTCTATGTGGATAAGCCTACAGACTATGCCATCATGCTGTCATCTGCACGTAGAATGGTCTTCATCAATCCATCCATCGACACAACCACTTTCTACGGTGGCATCAAAGCGGACCTGAACTGCGATGTGACAGTTATCGGTGGAAATATCGAAGGCAGTGATGTCGGCAACGGTCAGAGCATCATTCTTCTAGGAATGGCCACAAAGTTCACTGCCATCGGACTGAACATCAGTGCATTCTCTCAGATCTCCGGTGAAGGTTATCATCTGAATGTGGATGGAACTGACAGCTATGTGGATCTTCAGAACTGCATCTTCAAAAAAGTTGCTGGACTGCGTCAGATCCGAACGGCTCAGAAATCCGGTACAAAAATTCTCAACAACAGCCCTCAGATTGACGATTTCGTCAATGCCACCGGAGATGGAGCGCCAGGTGGTCAGTATATCCGGCAGTATGCAGGAAAGTCCGCAGTCAGTGATAATCTCAATCTATCCGGTGGTGCTGCAGAGTCCACGCTGCTCTACTCATCAGTACCGGTAAGAATCGTCAGTGCTGCACTGATGTATGAAGAAGCAACGGATGCCAATGCAGGTGAACCTGTGATTCTGTTCTACACAGCGGATAACGGGTATGATCAGACAATGGGAACCATCACCACGGAAACATCAAAAGCTAAAGGGTCAATGACAGCTTTTCCTCTGACTTACAGCAGAATGCCAGCTGGACGACCTCTAAGAGCAAAGACAGCAGGAACAAAGACAGGGACAGGAAGTGTAGCAGTCGTAATCGACTATGTCAGCGAATAGGAGGTAATATATGAACTGGGACAGTAAATTTGCAGGTTTTATGGCTTTGTGCGGTGGTGCAGCGGTGAAGTTTTTGGGTGGTTGGGATATACTGATCTACAGTCTCATAACATTCATGGTCATTGACTTTCTGCTTGGTTTAGCAGTTGCATGGATGAACGGTGAAATCAGTGCTTCCATTGGTATGAAAGGAGCGTACAAGAAGATTCTGATTCTTGTCCTTGTAGGTGTCGGAGTAGTTCTGGATGGAGTGCTTTCCACACCCAATGTTATTCGGTCCATGATCATTTTATGGTATTTATCATTTGAAGGCATATCCATCATAGAAAATGCAGGGCTTGCTGGATTGCCGGTTCCAGACAAGCTGAAGGAAAAACTGCTGATGCTGCGTGATGATCCACAGAAATAGGAGGTGAGAGTATGTGGTTTACCCCTCACAAAATGCTGACTTATAACTGCCTTTTTAATTTCGTTGTTGGAGATCGTGGTGGAGGTAAATCATTCGGTACACTGAAGTTTGTCATAGACCGATTCAAGAAGACCGGGGAGCAGTTTATCTACATTCGTAGATATGAGCAGGAACTTAAAGATTCGCTCCCTACCATCTTCACCTATCTAAAAAAAGAAGGTTTTTTCCAGGAAGACGAACTGGAAGTTAATGGTGGCAAGTTCTACTGCAACAAAAAGCTTATGGGTTATGCTGCTGCACTGTCCACTTCCATGAAGAAGAAGTCCACTGCTCTTCCCGATGTGTCATGGATCATCTTTGAGGAATTCATGGTCGATGGCATCACTTCCAGGTATTTGGGCCATGGTGAGCAGGAAGTGGATGTGTTCAACAACTTTTATGAAACCATCGCACGTATGAGACCAGGTGTAAGAGTCCTCTTCATAGCTAACGCATTCTCCATGGTGAATATCTATTTTACTCGAAACAAGATCCGGTTGAAACCACCTTATAAAACCTACAATAAAATTGGAGATATCATGGTGTGCATCTGGCATGATGAGGACTACCTGGAAGCTAAGAAAAAAACAAGATTCTACCAGCTGGTCAAAGACACGGAGTATGCGCAGCACGCTTATGAGAACAAGTTCTACATGGACAGTGAGCATTTCGTGAAGAAGAGACCTCCGGAGGCGGAGTTCAACTTCGCCATCACGTACATGGGAAAACGTTATGGCGTATGGGCCGACTGGGATAATGGAAAATACTACGTGACCACAAAGGTCGGTTCTGTCTCCCCACGAAAGCACGTTTCCCTGTCCCTGGAAGACAATCACCCGAACAACGTCAATATACGCAGAGTGAAGTCCATGCCGTTCATGCTGATGTTCAGGCGGGCAGTCGATGAGAACAATGTCTACTATGACAAGCTGGAAACCTATGCTGCACTGAACGAAGCCGTGTTTCTTCTTAGGACCATCTCTTGACATATGTGTATATATAACCGATAATGATAGTAAATAGGAGGTAATTATGGGAAAAGTTACGAAACTCATCAATGAACTGATCCAGGACCCCAGCAAGGTCGAACTGCTTGCGGATATTCTCACAGAAGCCGATGCATTGGAAAAGTCCGAACTGGAGGCCTATGCGCTGGTGGAAAAGACCCAGGCATCGAATCGGAGCCTTCTGCAGCGAGTAGCTGCACAACCCGACACTCCGCTCGAAGAAAAGAAACCTGCGCTTACAGCGAAGGATATCACTGAATCTATTGTTACTGAAATGAATGGAGGGAACGAATAATGGCAATACTTAGTGCACATGAAAAACTGAATCTGATTCGTGAAACCGCCACGTCCGCCTATCAGACGGAAATTCCACTGGCGACCATGGACAATATTTCCGACGTGGGTATTGCAGTAATGACTGCACCTGCAGTTGTGAAGAACGAGTTCTTCGATGCAATCCTGAACCAGATCGGAAAAGTCCTGATCAAGACGGCTGACTTCGTCAACCCCTTATCCGACCTTAGAAAAGAAGCGATGCCCTACGGTTCCACCATAGAAGATATCTTTGTCGAAATGGCGAAATCGAAGCAGTACATCTCCGGTACAAGAGATGGAGAAGATGCTCCTGATCAGTTCGAAGTGAACAAGGCGGAAGTTCTTGCAGCATTCTATCAGACGCAGCTTGAAAGACAGTACACTGTCACCATCTCTGAGCATGACCTCAGACGTGCCTTCACATCCAATGACCCTGTTTCCTCTCTGGTGTCCGCAAAGGTCAAGTCCATCACGACTGCAGAGCAGTTTGACGATTACAGAATGACCGTTGCACTCATCGCAAGACAGATTGAAGAATCCGTAAACGACGTCACAACCGGATGGAACGGTGCTGTGCATCTTCTGACCGATTACAACGCCCTGTTCACAAAAACTCTGACCGCTGCGGATTGCCTCTATGATCAGGACTTCCTGAGATATATGTCAGAGCAGATGCAGACCTGGTCCGACCGCCTGATCTATCCCAGAAAAGATATGAACCCTGCAGGCGTCAATACATCCCTTGCGAAAGGTTCCCAGCATCTGATGATGCTCGGTGATGTGAAGGCGAAAGTCTCCACGAACCTTCTGGCCTTTGCGTACAATGCGAACCACCTGGAGCTTGGTAGTGTTCGTCATATTGATGCATGGTACTCCCTGGGCGCAGATGCTACCGCAACACCTGTTGTGACCCCTGACTCCATAGAAGTCAAGGCAGACCTTGGACTGGGCGGAGCAAACCCATGCATCGGTCTGATCTATGATCCCGAAATGCTTGTCATCCACAACAAGTTCAAGATGACGGAAAACGCCAGAAATGCCAGAGGGCACTATACAAACATCTGGCATACCGTTGCTGACATCTATGCAGCATCACCTTACCATAACTTTGTGGCCTTCTTCCTCGACTAAGAGGCTCATGATACTCCCCTTTCATCAGGGCCCTGAAATGGGCCCTATTTTTATAGGAGGTAAACTATGAATGAACTCAGATTCTACAAGAACCCTGCGGCCTACCCTGACTACACTGAGGCCATCACCCAGGTCGGGGTGGTAAGGGAAGTAACGCCTCGAAACATGGACTATCATACCGGCTATGTGGACATCGAAATGACCTTTGATGAAGTCCTGTCCTGCAATTATCTGTCCATAAAGAAGGACACTGTTCTGCTGTATGCATGGATCATGGATGTAGAGGAGCGGGCCGGAAACAAGCTGTACCGTGTGCATTATCAGGTCGATGCCTTTCGTACCTTCCGGAGTAAAGTTTCCCTGCTTAGCCAGTGGGTGCTCAGGGATATGAACGAGACAACGCTGAAGGACAATCTGCTCTCCAGCACGCAGTCCTACCCGGACATCAGGCGTCAGACCTTTGCCTTTGACGATGCAGGATGGAGAACCCTCGTGATTCAGGTCAGGGATCAGAAGATTCCAAAGCCGCCTTATAATAGTACCCCGGTTCAGCCGTCCCCCTATGTGATGTACATGAAGAAATATCAGACGAACAGCTGGGCCTCTGTGCAAAGTATTGTAAATCTCATCTATTACCTGGGCAACTCTGCGCAGACCAGCAACGTCGTGACGATCTACTCTCTGCCAGGCATCATCTACACCAGCGCGGAGACCGACAGCTTCATGCTGAAGTTCGCCACGGATGCGCAGTACGACACAGGTGCATGGGAAGACGGACCGACGATCTCGAACGTCTACAAATATTCCGGCACCATCGGAAGCCTGAAGAACTCGAAGGAGCTGCTGTATGATCTGGACGTCATGAATTCCGATGTGGGCAAGGTGGAGCACAATGTCCAGATCGTGCTGCCGGATGCGGGCATCATGAGAATCCCTGATGAACTGCTATACAGGTACGGACTGAGTCTGACCAGGTATGTGGACGTCTACTCCGGCAGCGTGAACTACATGCTGGAAGCACCCGATGAGGATGACCCCACAGGTCCCCTGAAACCACTGAATGTTTCCGCCAGGGCAGGAGGATCTCCGTCCATCCCTGTATTGTCGAACCCTATGGACACCTACCTGTCGCAGAACCAGAGCGCCCTGACGTCGAGTCTTCTCGGCGACGTGGCCATGATCGGAACCGGTCTCTTCACCGGACTGTCCACAGGTGGGGCAGGCTTTGTGGCCGGAGCACCTATGATCGCTGCAGGAGTCGGAGGCCTTGCAAGGACTGCCGGAAACGTGCTGGACGCAAACAAGCAGAGCCCCAGCAATCCGCCAGCGGTACTGGGGACTGCACTTGCTCCACATTACGACGGTCAGTTCTGGCTGGTGGTTACCGTGCAGCATGTGGACAATGAAGCACTGGTGAACGCCCGATTCGGATATCCGCAGAACACGCTGAAGAACCTGGTTCTTCCCTCTACAGGATTCGTGCAGACACAAGGATGCAACGTCAGGTCCGATGGAACGGTTCCACTCTGGGCCATTCAGGAAATCAACAGCATTCTCGACAACGGAATCAGGTTCTATTAAAAGGAAAAGAGTCCCAATAATGGGACTCTTGTTTTTATACTTCCGGTTCTGTGGCCTTCGGATAGATGAAGGCATCCGGGAAATGCCTCTTTGCGATTTCCAGCTGGCGCTCTGCGTTTTCGTATACTGAGAAGGCCCCCACCTGCACCCGGTAGATCGGTTTGTCTTCTTCCTTCACCGGAGGCGCTTCGAGAATGACCTTCCCTTTGCAGCAGATGTCGATGATCTCCAGCGCGATCTTGTCGGCCTGCGCTTTCATGACGTTGTAGTTATGCACATTGGTCAGATGACCCAGCTCCAACAGCCGGTAGTTTATTTTTCGCTTCTTTGCGATGTTCACATTCTGCAGATTGTCTCTGCCGTTGATCCCTGGTGCGATATTTGTATTTGACCTCAGACCGAAAAAGTTTCGGATCATCTCCCTGAATTTCAGGTCATAGTCATCTGGCTGATAATCCTTATGAATGATGACATGACCACCAGCGACTCTTGCATTAACGCTTCCATCCATGTGGAATTCGACCACATTGAAATCCGTTGCGATGGTTTTCAAGATGACATCACGGTACGCGTTGTACTTGTAGAAGTGGAAGGTGAACCCTTCCTTCTCCGCAATCTTCGCATATTTTTTGAGTGCAGGCATGAGAAGGTCACGCAGAATATCACGCTCCGCATACCCATCATGGGACGCGGTGCCTACATCATTATAACGACCATCCTGGGATTTACCGTGACCAAAACAGAAAAACCATTTCTTTTCATTCATCATCAATACCTTCTCCTTCTGTGTAGTATAGTGCGTAGCTTCGAGCGGCGTCTGGACCCTCTGCCCGGATAGGGGAGTCCGGTGATTTCGTTATACCAGTAGTTCCCCTGCGTGCCACGCTGCACTTCATCCGGGTTGGCAGGTCTTTCATAATGGTTCAGGAACAGTACGGCCAGATCGTATGGCGGAAGGGTACTCTGGGTAAATTCAAGGAAGGTCATCGTGGGATGGATCCACTGAATGTTCTGCTGCACTTCATAGAGGATGCGATGCAGATTCGATGTCAATGCATCGTACTGCAGGCCCTCACCGGAAGCCCAATCCAGATATTTCGTGGCCGGTGTCCACTGCACGAGTCCGAAACCTAAAGCGGTATTCCACTCGTCCAGATTCTGCCAGATCCCGGGGTTGATGGTCGATTCCGTCTGCATATTACCCAGGGTGCCTGCAATCGCATTGTTTGTCCACCCTGCAAGCCGTAGAAAGGAAGTGATCTCAGCCGCATTGACCTTCATCTCTTCCAGCGAAAGAAATCTATTTGCGCTGATCGCCATGAAGCTCACCTCTACTCCACTCGATGAACTTGATGACCCCATAGGCGAAGAGCGCAGGGCTTAAAAGAAGCAGGAACCAGAGGACGTACTGGATGAATTCAAGCCTGTTCATGAAGCACCTTCTTTTCTTCCAGATCATTGACATCCAGAAGCTCCGCAACCAGAGCATTATAGATGATGTCCAGATCGGTTCCCGCTTTGACAGCATCCTGCACCATTTCCTTCAGTTCGAGATGATATTTCGACATACGAAAGGATTTTATATTGTTCATTTTCTTTCCTCCTTTTAACAGAAAAGGGAGCCGGAGCCCCCTGTCTTTTTACGCTTCTTCTTCGGGATAGAATACGCAGGTGGTGTAGCTGCGATTTCCCTTCTTGGTGGTCTTCTTGGTGAACAGGGTGGGCAGCCCTTCCGCTTCCAGTTTTTCTTTGATGTCGTCCAGGTTCTCCCCGTCGATGAGTTCCTTGAACTTCTGCGTGACGACTGATCCACCGAAGAAAAAGAACTTTGGATAGTCCTTGGTGGACAGAACCACATACTCTCCGTCTTCACCCTTGATGAATCCGAAGTCGTCCACGAGCAGCGTTTCGTCCAGGATGAGCTCCGCCTTCTCGCGTCGGTCCATAAATGCCACGCCACCGTTCGAGTTGATTTTCTTTGCCTTGTCTTTTAACATGTTATTTCCTCCTTCACCTTTTCGGTAATTATAGTATATCAGATTGTGTAACACAATGCAACAATTATTTAATAAGTGAATTTCACATGCTGCGTGATCGTGAAATCCGCCGGCACCAGTTTGTTTCCGGTGGGGGTCCGCACGCTTCGGAGTCTTCCGTTTCCGCCGGGGATCGTCAGACCCATCCGGAAGTTCTCCCATGTAATGCACGAACGCTTCTTTGACCTGGAACCGGAGTGTGCATCCGCAGGCAGTCCTGCCAGCGTGACTTCCGGGTCCTTTCCATAAGCCTCTTCATAGTAGCACTTAGCACGCAGGTAGCGCCCGCGGTCGAAGTGGCCCTCATACTTCCAGGCGCCCAGCTTTGTCCGGTGGATCTCGAAGAGTCCACGCTCCGCTGCCGCTTCCAGTAAGGGACGCCCCTCCGCGCCGTGGTGGACGCTGTCCGTGTCGCAGTAATAGAAATGGTCACCTAATACATTCGCCGTATAGACGAGCTGTCTGCGTCCGTAGGCGGTGGTGGCGATGGCCAGGGGAAGGTATTTACGCTTGCCTTCCTTCTGGATCTCTTCCCGGTCGAGCACGTAATGCACATCATCCGTCGCTTCCACCAGGTAAGGGGTTTTGCCCTTCTTGATGATCTCTTCCCCGAATTTGCCGTAGAACGCGTTGTTATTGATTTTTGCACGCTGCGCACGAGCCAGATATTCATTCTTCAGGAGCAGGTCTTCTTCTGTCTGTGCAAGATCCTTGTAACGAACCTTTTCTTCATTGTTCTTCAGAATGAACGCCTGGATCTCCTTCTGCACTTTCCATGCGAAATGGTGAGACCAGTCCCAGGAAAGCACTTCGAAATCGTAGGAGTCCTGGAATGTGCGGTAGTCGATGCAGGAGAAAACGAGTTTCACGGTTCCGTCGGATGACGTAAGCCAGGAGTCCAGGGTGATGGGTCTGTTCTCCACCACACCCTTCTTCATGATGCATGGCACTTTACCGGGCTTCAGTTTGAACCGGACGGACGCCTTGGCCACCCAGAAAAGCGCCATGTTCGGATGCTTGTCCTTCCAGGTGTACTGGCAGGGTCCGTAGGGCATTTTCTGGTAGGCCAGCTGGGCAGGGTAGGATGAATTGATGTCATACACGTCAATATCTTCCATGTCGTTCCCAGCATGGTCCTGGTTCGCATAGCTGACCCCGCCCCAGTAGGCTTTTCTCATTTCACTGTCCAAATCTACGGACAGTGCCGGAAACCGCTTCTTCCACCAGGGAAAGTGATCCTCAAAGTTTTTGTAGGCCTGAGAGGCCTGGGTCTTCTTGAACTGAAGGCCATAGAAACGGATATGAGCGTTCAGCGTTTCAAAGAGCACGTCCAGATCGTTCTGAAAATAAGACAGTTCTTCCTGATCAGGGATGTGCTGCTCTTCACGAATTCGGGTATAGAATTCCTGACTCTCACGCAGTTTCTGCGTAGGCGTGCCATAGATTTCAGGCAGATATTCCAGCGCGGTCGGGAACAGTTTCAGAGAGTCCCATATGAACACCCTACGGCGCTTGGTGACCTGAATAGTAATGGTGTACCAGTTGTTCATGTTGTCAATGAGAACGGAAAACTGACCGCTCTGGGGCTTTTCCTGCGTGACCGTGAAATCATTGCGAAGCAGCCAGGGAACGATGAAACTTCCATCGAATTTCAGATTGTGGAACGCATATTCCGTGTTCTGGTTGTCCCCTCTGGACAGAATGGATGTCATAAACCCATCCAGTGAATTGTAGGTCTGGGTCTGACCAGTGGCGAGATTTCGCCAACCTGCCAGCCACACTTTCTGCGGCGGAATGGAAGAAACTGCAGTATAGCTGTCGCAGGTTTCAAAGTCCGCCACAAACATATGGTCCAATTGTACATGTTTTCCTCGACTAGCCATAAAGTGTTACTCCTCTCCCATAGTGTCAACGACTGCAATAAGCGAATTTACATCTTCCTGAAAATACTCTGCAGAAAAGCCTACCATGGCCTCTGAAGAATAATCCAGTGCCAGTTTAGAAGCCAGATCAGAAAACTCCTTCCAGAACAGCTGAAGCTCTGCAGCATTCATCAATCTGATTTTAGCAGTAAGACTTTCTGAAATCTGACCGCCTAACATGGTTTCAATAGCCATGATGGTCTTATCCTGCAAAATCACTGCATAATCTGTGATGGTCGGACGTGGTTTTTTGCTTTCTTTGAAGGACTTCAGCCATTTCAACTGATCCTTATATTCCTTTACACTGCCGAACTTGACGCTTCTTGAAACAGCGTACTTTTCAGTTGCCCACTGCGAGCGCTCCTGAATGCCACCGGTGACCTCGTAAGGAGCAACGGTCAGACCTTTACTCTCGTAAAGCTTCATGGCCGCTGCTATTCTACGGTTGACCTGCTGAGTGAGTCTTCTGATCTCTTCCTTCTGCGCTGCACTGAGTTTTATCGGTTTTACAGTTTGCGGTTTTCGAGCCATGGTTCATCCCCCTCATGCAGCAGACTTGCAGTGTACTCTGT
>RZYZ01000066.1 GCA_009930125.1 Clostridia bacterium
TTTGATCTGATCATGCCCGGTCATAAGCATATCGTATTTGCAAGTCTCAATGACTGGGCCAGAAACCATTCTGTTGTGTTCACCGCACCCAGCAAAACCTTCAACCTTGCGGGGATGCATACATCCAACATTGTGATTCCCAATGGAAGACTGAAGAAAAGCTGCACACAGGAAATGAATAGAACCGCGGTGATGAACCTCAACGCATTAGGCTATGAAGCCTGCAAGACGGCTTATAATGAATGCGAAGACTGGCTGGAGGAACTCATTGAAGTGATCCACGAGAATCATAAGCTGGTGAAGAAGCATATGGCAGAGCATCATCCAAAAATCCATGTGTACGATCTGGAAGGCACCTATCTTCAGTGGCTTGATTTCAGGCCTCTGGGAATGGACAAGGATGAACTGGAGAAAATGCTTCATGAGGAAGCACTGGTCTTTCTTGATGAAGGCTACTTCTTCGGCAAGGAAGGAACCGGATTTGAAAGAATCAATCTTGCCTGCCCAAGAGCCGTGCTGGAGGATGCATTAAACAGGATCACACAGGCGCTGAAGAAGCGAAACAAATAGCTGGAAGTGCCAGATGGCCTTGAAATCGATTTATAATTCGAGGGTGAAGAGGAACTGAATTTTACTGCTGAAATTGAAGGTGAAAATGGAAGATAACGGGAGGAATAGTGAGAGATACAAAGAATAGACAGGGCATTTCTCTTACGCATATCATTGGAGTGAAATCCAGTGTTTTTTGATGATATTGCCTGTTCGCTTTAGTCTGACAATCTACGTATAATAGCATATGTGATTGAAGTGCTTGAAACCAGTAATGAAGGCACATGGAGGACATAAAGCTATGGGTTGCATCTACAACGAAAAAGTCAAAAGAAGTGCAAAACCGCTCGTCGGTTTACTGATCATATTTGGTGTTTCACTGATGATGGTATCGGTTCTCGGAACCAGAGCTGGACTCAATGAGGAAACCAAGAGCACAATGGATCTTGTGCTTGCCATGTTCTTTCTTTTAGCAGGCTATCATGTGATCGCCAAGACAAAGGAAGTCTACAGATACTCCATCATTGCGGATGACCTGATCATTCATCGTATTTCCGGTGAGAAGAGTCATCTGGTTGAGAAAGTGAAGCTCTCTGAAATTCAGGCCCTTCATAATAAAAGGCCAGGGTGGAATCTCATGAGACTCCTCAGAAAGAATTATTCCGTGAATATGATGAAACTGGACTGCTGCTGTGAATGCAGTGTGGAAGGAAGCAGGAAAAGCTTCTACTTCAGTCCAAGCCCATCGATGCTCAATAAAATAAGTAATGCTTTAGAGGCATCATAGTTTATCTATGATGTCTTTTTCATATTAGTGTATTCAAGCGGTAAATACTGTATAATATAGAATGGATTATATGAATGATGAGGGAGTAACAGATGAAAGGTAAACTGATTGTAATAGAAGGAGTCGATGGTTCAGGAAAACAGACGCAGTCTGAAAAGCTCTATCGTACGCTTCTCAATAAAGGTCTGAAGGTGCTTAAGATTGAATTTCCGGATTATAAATCTGAAAGTTCATCTCTTGTAAAGATGTATCTGAGAGGGGATTTCGGCAAGAATCCCGATGATGTGTCGGCTTATGTGGCGTCCAGCTTCTTCGCGGTGGACCGCTATGCATCCTATACGACCAAGTGGAAGAGCTTCTATGAATCCGGCGGGGTGGTCATAGCGGACCGGTATACCACAGCGAACATGGTTCATCAGGCCTCAAAAATAACAGATGAGAAGGAGCGAGATGCGTTCCTGGAATGGCTTGCCCATCTGGAATTTGAGATGTACGGCATTCCCAGACCAGACCTGGTCTTCTTTCTCGATGTGCCTCCGGAGGTATCGATGGAAATCACAAAAGAGAGAAAGAACAAGATTACAGGGGCATCGGAAAAGGATATCCACGAAGGGGATCAGCACCATCTGGACACTTCATATGAGAATGCGCACTATGTGGCAGACAAGTACGGATGGACGAAAATCAGCTGTGTGGCTGACGGGCAGATGCGCTCCAAAGAGGATATTTTCAGTGACATCTATCTTGAAACTGTCGACAGACTGTAAGGTTCGTTTCAATTTTAACTGAAATATAGTATAATAAAAGGTAACAATTGGAGGTGCTTAATATGAAACTGATAATCGCAATTGTCAATGATGAAGATGCCATCGACGTGATTGATCTATTGAACGAAAAAGGATACAGAGTAACAAAGCTTGCGACCACAGGGGGATTCCTGAAGTCCGGCAATACGACGCTAATGATCGGTATTGAAGCGGATAAGGTGGATACGGTTCTGGGAATCATCGAAGAAACATGCAAGACAAGACATCAGGTGGTTACGAATCCTTCACCTCTATCAACGACCACAGGTGTATATGTACCCTATCCGGTAGACATCGAGGTGGGTGGGGCAACCATCTTTGTACTTGATGTGGATAATTTCATTAAGATTTAGCTTGGGAGGGTATTTGTTTTGATCGGATTTTTCAAACTTAGAGAGAGGTTTCTGAAAGCCATAAAAAACGATACCCTTTCTCATGCCCATATAATCATAGGGCCCGATGGAATCGGGAAATCCCTTCTTGTGGAAACCATATCCAGAGAGATTCTGGGTTTTGGTGACAGAGATTCTGTCGATATCATCAGAGTGAGGCCAGAGAAGACCATCATCACGGTGAATCAGGTGAGAGAAGTGGTCATCGAAGCTTCCCTTAGACCCTATGAAGGATACAGGAAAGTGATCATATTCTATGAGGCCAACAAGATCGGTCAGGAAGCGCAGAATGCGCTTCTGAAGACCATAGAAGAACCTATGGAGGGAATCTATTTCTTCCTGCTGGCAGAGAACGAAATGTTCATGGCGGATACGATCAAATCCAGATGCCATATGCATAAGCTTCTTCCCATGGATGAAATGGAAATGGAAGCCTTTGTGGACCAGTTTGTGCCCTTCCATAATGAGAAGGAAGTAAAACGGGTGGAACAGGAGAAACTTGCCAGTGAGTTCAGCGGTAAAAAGACAAAGGTTGCACCGGCTCATGAAATATCTCTCTCGGAAGAGGAGAAGAGAAAAGTGATTTCAGCTTCCAGGGGGATCCCTGGGAAGGCAGAAAGAATCATATTGTGTGGATTAAAGGATGAAAGCATTGAAGTGTCTTTTGAGCTGCTCACAAAGCTTGCTGAAGTGAAAAGAAGCAGGAAGAGAGTCTACCATCCCGTACTGGAGCTGGGTGAGAAAATCAGCCAGATGGAACTGGAACTCTTCTTTGATGATTTTACCTATGCGGTGAATACCGTATTAAAGAAGAAATCCCTGGATGAAGACTCGATTCTTCTGGATGAGATCAAAGCCCAGACGGAATTTCTGTCAAGAGAGCTCACATTCAACACACTAGAGAAGTACCTGGAGATTTTCTTCGAGATGAGAAAGTATATCGCACTCGGGATCAATATCAACAAAGATACGATCGTCAGCAGCTTATTGCTAAGATTGATGGAGGTTTAATATAAATGGTAAAAGTCATAGGTGTACGGTTCAAGAAAGCGGGGAAGATCTACTACTTCGATCCTCTTGAATACACCATCGAAAAGGATTCTGCAGTCATCGTGGAGACCGCACGAGGAGTTGAGTTCGGTCAGTGTGTCGTAGGCATCAGAGAAATCAGTGAAAAGGAAGTTTTTTCACCTCTTAAGCCTGTGATTCGTGTGGCGAGCCCTGAAGACATACAGAAACATCTGGGAAACAGAGATAAAGAAAAAGAGGCATTCGCCATATGCGAGAAGAAGATTCTTGATCATAAGCTCGACATGAAGCTGGTGGATGTGGAATATACATTTGACAACAGCAAAGTGATTTTCTACTTCACAGCGGACGGCAGAATCGACTTCAGAGAACTGGTCAAGGATCTGGCTACGATTTTCAGAACAAGAATCGAACTGAGACAGATCGGTGTCAGAGATGAGGCGAAGATGCTCGGCGGAATCGGAATATGCGGGAGAAGCCTGTGCTGCTCCACCTGGCTGGGAGATTTCAACTCCGTATCCATTAAGATGGCCAAGGAGCAGAATCTGTCCCTGAATCCATCCAAGATTTCTGGAATCTGCGGAAGGCTCATGTGCTGCCTGAACTATGAACAGGAAGCCTATGAGGAAATCAGGCAGAGAATGCCCAAATCCGGATCTTATGTGAAGACGGATATGGGAAAAGGATATGTGGTATCCAACAACCTGATCAAAGAAACCGTCAATGTGAAAATCAATCTTCCTGATGAGGAAATCATTGAAACATTCAGCATAAAGGATGTGACCATTCTGAAAGGGGAGTATGAAAATCCTCCAGCAGAACCTCAGATTGAAGAGAGTATGCCCAGAACGGCCAATGATAAGATTCCAAAGGAAAAGATCAGAAAGAAGACAAATAGAGACAACTGATCATGGGTTTCATCTGAAAGAATAATAATGAATAACAGAAAGAGCGGCTGCAATGATGAAGCATTGCAGCCACTCTTTTCAATATTGTATGTGAGACTCCATCTAGCTGATCTTCTCAGCGCGTATGATCAGATTCAGATTGCTGTTGATGCAGGTCTGCAGTGTGATCACCTCGCCACCTCTAGTGGAGGTGAGGTAATTGTAATAGTTCTCGCCATCACTGGGATTCACGCCGTAATCGTCCACTTTGAAGATCCGAGTGATTTTATAGGTGGTAGGGGTACCCTTTGCATCGGTCACAATGATCTTGTTCCCGGTGGATACGTTGAACATCACGGAGAAGACTCCGGGGTTATGTCCGATGAAGTGGGTGTTCTTTCCGTCTGTGCCTGAATAGGTGGCTGCGCCGCCCCAGGTGGAGATCACACTGGAATTGCTGTCGGCACTTGGTGTCGTATCTATTATTGAAGTGGAGTCAGAAGCCAGGATAGTCGACTCATCTACTGCGGATTTTATCGGAAAATTTTCTTTGATTTTCTCGGTCTGATCAGCAGTTTTCTTGTGTTCAGACTGAGATGAAAGCAATTTCTCTTTGCGTGCATCCATATCCTCGAGAACGGTTTTCTTCTGGGTGTCGGCGGCAAAGCTTGATACCGTCGTTTCGTTCTGTCTGGAATCGCTCTGTGCAATCATCGCGGCCTCAATCATTTTCGGTGCCATGATTCCCACGCCAAATAGCAGTAACAGCATAGTTGTAAAACGTAATAATGATTTCAATTGCGTACCTCCTCTTTGTCAGGGGTTAGAATAATACACCTGAGACTAAAGGTCAATGGCCTGACTTTTCAGCGGTGGAATTGTCTTATTCCATAAATAAAGTGAGGACTAAAAATGAAACCCATACAATCTCCATGGGAAATTTCAACTTTTTAAGGAATGTTAATATTTTGATGTTAGAATCAGAATTAACAGAACTGGAAAGACAGTTCGTGAAAGACACTATCAATTCATTATTGTATTTGATATAATTTAATTGTGTGATAGTGTATTAAAATAAAGGAATCGAGGTGAGGATCATGTCCATGGACAGTTTTTTCGGATCATTGTTCGACATGGTGGAAAACAGCAATAAAGAGATTGACCGATGCCCGAAGTGCAAGATCTCCTTTGGCGATTTTCAGAGAAGTGGACTGCTCGGATGCAGCTACTGCTATGAGCATTTTTCGAAATCATTGAATCCGACCATTAAAAGAGTGCAGGGTGGACTGACCCATACAGGGAAGATTCCTAAAAGCGCATCTCAGGAAGTGGTCAGCAAAAGAAAAATCGATGAATTGAAACTGAGACTGAAAGATCTCATCACGGAAGAGAAGTTTGAAGAAGCCGCAGTGGTAAGAGATGAAATTCAGGACCTCAGAAAGAGTCTGGAAGAGGGTGAGTCTGATGCTGAATAAGGAGTCTCTGGTACTAAGAAGCAGAATCAGACTGGCCAGAAATGTGAAGACCCTGTTCTTTCCGCACAGACTGAGTGCGGAAGTGGCAAGAAAGCTTGTGGATCAGGTGGAAGATGCATTTTACGTAAGCCGCGCCATGGAGGAGGGGTATAAGACCCACCGCATGTGGGAGCTCGGCAGAACAGACCTTATGGTGGCCTTTGAAAAGCACCTGGTCAGCGCAAAGCTCATCAACAACAGCGATATAGCGGCCTATATCATAGATGAGAAGGAAGATGTGAGTCTCATGATCAATGAGGAGGACCACATAAGGCTTCAGGTCATGGGTCGAGATCTGGATCTGGAGGAGCTCTATAAGAAAGCATCCAAGATCGATGATCTGCTCAGTGAAAAGCTGGATTTCGCCTTTGACTACAATCTGGGCTACATCACAGCCTGCCCCACGAACCTGGGCACAGCCATGAGAGCTTCTGTTATGCTGCATCTTCCAGGATTCACCTTCACCGACAAGATCGGGTATGTGAGTCAGGCTCTGGCGCAGATGGGGATGACCATTCGTGGGATCTACGGCGAAGGCTCCCAGGCGGAGGGGAATATCTATCAGATTTCCAATGAAGTGACACTGGGTATGAAAGAAGAGGATATCCTCTATAATCTGAAAGACACCATTGTGAAGCTTTTAGATGAGGAGCAGGATCATCAGAGAAAGCTTCTGAATCAGTACACATTGGAAATGGAGGATAAGATCTTCCGAAGCATGGGCACACTCATGAATGCAAGACTCATGACATCAAAAGAAGCGCTGTATCACTTGTCCCTGGTTAGAATGGGTATCGAAACGGAACTTCTGAAGGATATTGACATACGACTGATAGATGGGCTTATCATCAACACGCAGCCCGGTATGATGAAAAAAGCCTATGGAACGGAACTGACGGAAAAAGAGAGAGATATCAATCGCGCGAAAATCATTCGCGGTATATTTTAGAGGAGGGAACTTGTAAATGTTTGAAAGATTTACGGAAAGAGCAAAGGCTACGCTGATGCATGCTCAGAAAGAATCACAGCGTCTTCAGCATGGCTATATCGGTACGGAACATATCCTGTACGGCATTGCAAGTGTGGAAGGAGCAGGAAGCAATCTGCTTCATGCTGCCGGAATCACAAAGGAAAGCGTGCAGGAAATGATCGAGGAGACATTGGGGCATGGGAACAATATGTTTTCAGGAACAGGGCAGCTTGCGCTGACCCCAAGAACGAAAAGACTTCTGGATAACAGCTTCAAAGAAGCGAGAAATCTGGGACAGAACTATATCAGCCCTGAACATATGCTGCTGGCAATACTTTCAGAAGAGGAAGGTGTAGCCTATGCGATCATCCAGAGTCATGGCATCGATATTTCGAAGCTGAAAAATGACATCATCAAGAGCTTCGGCAATCCAGGCGCACAGAGCGAATCAGAGGCAAGGAGTCAGGAAAATTCTGAGACCCCCGCACTGGATCAGTACGGCAAGGATCTTACGGAGATGGCCAGAGACGGAAAGCTTGACCCTGTCATCGGCAGAGGGGAAGAGACGGAAAGAATTCTTGAGATCCTCAGCAGAAGAACCAAGAACAATCCAGTGCTGATCGGAGATCCTGGTGTAGGTAAAACCGCCATTGCAGAAGGTCTCGCTCAGAGAATTGTGAAAGGAAACATTCCGGAACTGCTGAAAAATAAAAGAGTGGTTTCTCTGGATATATCACAGATGCTTGCTGGAGCGAAGTATCGTGGTGAATTTGAAGAAAGACTGAAGAATGTGCTATCAGAAATCAAGAACACAAAGGATGTCATACTGTTTATTGATGAGATCCATACAATCATAGGAGCTGGTGGGGCTGAAGGTGCCATTGATGCGGCGAATATTCTGAAGCCTGCTTTGGCCAGGGGAGAAATCCAGGCCATTGGTGCCACAACCATCGATGAGTTCCGCAAGTATTTTGAAAAGGACAGTGCTCTGGAGAGAAGATTCCAGCCTGTCCATGTAGGGGAACCTACCATAGAGGAAGCTTAGCTGATTCTGAAAGGTCTGCGTGACAAGTACGAAGCCCATCACAGGATCAAAATCACGGATGAAGCCCTGGACGCCGCAGTGGAGCTTTCTGACCGATACATTACCGACCGGTTTCTTCCTGACAAGGCCATCGACCTTATGGATGAGGCTGCGGCCAAAGTGAGAATACAGAATCTGACCGCTCCGCCTGATGTCAAGAGCATTGAGGAAGAGCTGAAGAATGTTCAGAAAGAGAAAGAAGAGGCAGTTTCGCTTCAGGATTATGAAAAGGCGGCAAAGCTGCGTGACAGAGAAAACGAACTGAAGAAGACCCTGAACAATACGAAGCATAAATGGAAGAGCGGCTCCATGGGAGACTCCAGCCTTGTGGTCACCGAGGAAGATGTGGCGCAGGTTGTGTCAAGATGGACCAAAGTGCCCGTGAAGAAGCTCACAGAGACGGAGTCGGAAAAGCTGCTCAATCTGGAATCCATTCTCCATGAAAGAGTGGTGGGACAGGATGAAGCGGTGAATTCCATTTCCAGAGCGGTACGAAGAGCCCGTGTAGGCCTCAAAGATCCGGACAGACCCATTGGATCCTTCATATTCCTGGGACCTACAGGAGTCGGTAAGACAGAGCTTTCCAAGGCTCTTGCCGTTGCCATGTTCGGCGCGGAGAAAGCCATGATCCGAATCGATATGTCGGAATACATGGAAAAACATACAGTGTCCAGACTTATCGGATCTCCTCCAGGATATGTAGGCTATGATGAGGGAGGACAGCTGACGGAAGCGGTGCGAAGAAATCCTTATTCAGTCATCCTTTTTGATGAAATCGAAAAAGCGCATCCGGATGTGTTCAATGTGCTGCTGCAGATTCTGGAAGACGGAAGACTGACAGATGGGCAGGGAAAGACGGTGAACTTCAAGAACACCATCATCATCATGACGTCCAATGTGGGTGCTTCCACCATCAGAAAGCAGAAGACTGTAGGGTTCAGCATTGCTTCAGACAAAGATACGGAAGAGTATGACCGTATGAAGGAAAACATCATGGACGAACTGAAGAAGTCCTTCAGACCGGAATTCCTGAACAGAATTGATGATACCATCGTATTCCGTTCCCTGACCAATGAAGATCTGGAGAAGATCACAAAGCTGATGCTGGATGAGGTTTCGGAAAGAATTGCTGAAAGAGAAATCTATCTGCAGTTTACCGATGAGACCTTGAAATTCATGACCAGAAGCGGATATGATATGACATATGGTGCAAGACCACTAAGAAGGGCCATCACGAAAGAGCTTGAGGACACCTTGTCGGAAGAAATGCTCAAGGGCAATATCGTCAAGGGAGATGAAGTTCTTGTGGATATCAGAGAAGAGAAGCTTTTCTTTACGAAAACCGGCCAGAGAGCGGTCCGCGTGGAGAAGAGAACCGGTACGAATCCAGAAATGGAGGAAACACCGGAGGAATCTGAGCAATCAGAAGAATCTAAGGAAAAATAAAAAAACTATATCAGGGTTTCATCATACATGAAACCCTGAAGTGTAAGAGCAACCCGCAATCAGTGATTTTTCAATAAAAAACAGACTGATTGTGGGTTTTTCTTCCGTAAGGGGGTTATTATGGCAAAATCGAAAACACAATATGTCTGTCAGAACTGTGGAACCACCACGGTGAAGTGGGTGGGTAAATGTCCGGACTGCGGGCAATGGAATTCCTTTGTAGAAGAAACAGTCCAGAGTGAGCCGAAAAGGCTGCAGGGAATCTCGAACAAAAGCGATCCGAAACTGATCGGAGACATCGTCTCCGGGGATAAGGAAAGGTATGATACAGGCATTCACGAACTGAACAGAGTGCTTGGTGGAGGCCTTGTGAAAGGCTCCCTGACGCTCATATCGGGAGATCCTGGTATCGGAAAATCCACACTCCTTCTTCAGTGCGCAAACCAGGTTTCACTGAAATATGGAAGTGTGCTGTATGTTTCCGGTGAGGAATCAGAGGAGCAGATCAAAATCAGAGGCGACCGTCTGGGGGTCGTGGCGGAAAAGCTCTACATCGTTTCCGAAACCTCACTGGAAGTCATCGAGAGCCATATCAGGGATCTGAAGCCGGCTTTTGTCATCATCGATTCCATCCAGACCATCTATTCGGATAAAGTGACCTCTGCTCCAGGGTCGGTATCTCAGGTCAGAGAATGTGCAAACGGGCTGATGCGTATCGGGAAAATCATGGGCATCCCGCTGTTCATTGTGGCTCATGTGACAAAACAGGGAGAGCTTGCAGGCCCGAGAGTCCTTGAACATATGGTGGATTCGGTGCTGTATTTCGA
>RZYZ01000328.1 GCA_009930125.1 Clostridia bacterium
TCTCAGCATCAACCTCAAACCGCTGTATTACGTCACAAAAGAGATTATCCCATGCATGATAGAAGGAGGGAAGGGCAGCATCATCAGTATTTCTTCCATATGGGGATCAAGGCCCGCTTCCATGGAAGTCGCCTACGCCATGACCAAAGGGGCTTTAGAGCAGTTCACCAGAAGTCTTGCTTCTGAACTTTCTCACATGAACATCCGCGTAAATGCCATTGCACCAGGTGGAGTGGATACAAACCTTCTTGCAAACCTGAACGACCAGGAGAAAAAGGATTTCATTGATGACATCCCGTTCAAAAGACTGGCCAAGCCGGAAGAAGTGGCTGAACTTGCGGCATTTCTCATCGAAAAAGGCACCTATATCACCGGTCAGGTCCTCACCATGGATGGGGGATTCACCTTATAAACAAATAGACTCTCACAATGGACAAATTCCATTGCGAGAGTCTTTCTTCCGTCTTTATGCAGCTACTGGTCTTTGCACTTGTACTCCTTGAACCGGATCACAAAGGCAACTCCGTTTCCTTCGTTTCCAAGATTGTATTCCAGATCATGCTTTTCCAGTATGTTGCGGATGATGGATAATCCCAGCCCGGAACTTCCATCTTTTCTCTGACGGGACCTGTCTTTTTTATAGAACTGAACCCAGATGTTCTCCAGTTCCGCTTCCTCTATGTGAGCAGGCCTATTGGAAATCTTCAGAATCAGCTCCTTATTCTCCTCATACAGGGATATGTCCACTTGACCCTCCTGGTGAAGATCCGTATAAGTCATGGCATTCTTGATGATGTTTCTGATGGCCGTACTGAGCTTTTCCAGATCCGCCTTGATATAGTACTGATTTTTGATGCTGAAATGGAAGGACAGCTTCTCGCTGGGATAATCCAGAAACGGAGCCGCAGAGTTAACCAGTACAGTGCTCAGATTGAATTCCGTTTTGTTCAGATTGAAGGCATCCGATTCGGTATAGGATAGCTCAATCATGTCTTTCACCATTTTTTCCATGTTTTTCGACTCATCCAGTATGATGGACAGATATTCATCTCTGTTTTCTTCACTGATGCCGTCAATGAGACCTTCCGTGTAACCCTGAATAAGGGTAATGGGCGTCTTCAGCTCATGGGAGATATCTCTGATGAAGTCCTTCCTCTGATTCTCCAGTTTCTGGCTCTTCAGCACATCTTCTTCCAGCAGACGGTTTTTCTCATTCAGTTCGCTTAATGCGGTTTTCAGATTCGCCGCCAGGGTAGCGAGGCTTTCTGCCAGCTCTCCGATTTCATCCTTCTGCGTCCGATCGATCCGGGTGTCAAAATTCAGCCTGGCCAGTTCCTTGGAGGAGCTGGTCAGTTTCCGGATGGGTCTGGTCACCGTCTGGGAAATAAGAAATGAAAGAATCACCACAACAATGAATCCGCCGGCAAAGACGTATACGAAGAAATTCTTGATGGTTCTTGCCGATTCGTTGATGGGCACCATGGAACTGATGGAAATGGCGAAGGAATCCGCATCTAATACATTGATGGAACTGGCGGTGAGAAAATACCTTATGCTTCCATCGGGTCTTTCATATTCTCTGCTGATGATGCTGCTGTTTACAAGAAGCGCATCGGCCAGGGTCTTGTCTGTCACGAGATCCCCAAAGAAGCGATTGATGATTTCGATGTAATCTCCATCGATTCTGTTTCCACCATAGGCCATATACTGAAGCGTACCGTTCTGGCCGAAGATGAACAGGCGTGTATTATTGCTGGCTTCAAAGTCATTGATGGACTGAATCAGTGTCTCTCCAGGGGAGAGGGCTCGATTTCGGAAGGACTCCAGATTCTCCGAAAGCGCAGTCTTTTTCGTTCGCGTATAATAGGTTTCGAAGGAATAGGACATGAAAAGCATGGAGCCCAGAAGCAAGGCTGTAACAAGCAGGACCATGATGAAGGTGAGCTTATTGGAAATCGATCTAAACATGATCTTTCACCTTGAATCTGTATCCAT
The DNA here is from genome assembly GCA_009930125.1 of Clostridia bacterium. Lineage (GTDB taxonomy): Bacteria > Bacillota > Clostridia > Clostridiales > Clostridiaceae > Proteiniclasticum. The sequence goes on from RZYZ01000328.1 coordinate 1,996, forward strand.
AACCGCGAACCGTTTCGATATAGGCGGATACTTCACCCAGCTTCTCACGAAGTCTCTTTATGCTGGTGTCTATGGTGCGAAGATCTCCTTCGTAATCATATCCCCAGACCTTTTCAATGATGGTGTCTCTGGAAAGCAC
>RZYZ01000067.1 GCA_009930125.1 Clostridia bacterium
TGAATACCAGTCTTATGAATCTGAAGAAGGAAATGGAGCGTCAGCAAAGTGAAATCCGCGACCTTGAACAAAACCATGCGAAGCTGAAGGCACATATCCTTGTCTCCTATCCCGAAGGTACTGCCCTATCTGAAGAAATCGAATCGAGAAAGAAAGAACTCTTCTCTGTGAGAAAGGAAATTGCGGAAGCAATCAGAGCAGTGGAAGCTGTAACCGCTTTGACGCTTGAAGCAGAGAACAAACTATCCAGTGCCAAGAGCTGGTCGACCTATGACACCTTCTTCGGAGGTGGCATCATCGGTGATCTTGTAAAATACTCAAAGCTGGATGAAGCCAATCAGCACATCGCGGAGATCAACTCGGCAGCAGAGCTCATGCAGAAGGAGCTTCAGGATGTGGACCTGGCTCTAGAAAATAAGATGGAGCATATCGGTGGAGGAGAACGCTTTTTTGATATCGCTTTTGATAACATCTTTTCAGACTGGAGCATTCGAGGTAAAATCAGTTCAAATCTCGAAAACATTAAAGCCTTTCTCTCTGAGCTTCTCACCATTAGCGAACAGCTTCGAGGAAAAATGATGGAGATCGACCGGGAAATATCCAATCTCTGATTTTTTCGTAGGATGGTGAAAATAAAACAAGCAGCTCCTCTGTTTCATTCAGAGGGCTGCTTTTCCTTATGATCACTTTGATTATTAGAGAAATTTCTTGATATATGGAATCACTTCATCTATATCCATATCCAGAGCCACCGAGAATTCTCCACTGAGAAGGTTTGTCGCTGACTTCAGAATCAGATCATCACTGGAGGAGAGCTTCTTCCCTTCTTCTTTTTTCTCCAGTTTTTCATCAGCAAGTGCTTTGATGAGCAGAAGCCAGGATTCACTGTCTCCGGATTTCAGCAGTTCATTATACTCACGCGCTCTTTCCTTTGCGTCATCAATCCAGTCAATCTGCTTGTCCTTCATATGACTGAGAAGTTCTTCAGCTTCTTCCTTCGAAATAACTTTTCTCATGTTGATATCTTTATTCATGATGGGAATCATGATAATGGAGTCTGTTTCCCGGATGGGACTGAGTATGTAATATTTTCTTTCCTTGTTGTACCCTTCTTCATCACGTCGAATATCTGTAACCTTACAGGCTCCAGTTAAACCATACATGACATAATCATTAATTTCGAACATTAAATTACCCCCTTGCGCAAAACATCAGGTTGCAGACCATATTACTATCCACAAAAGAACGTATCGGAGAGATTTCAGTGGACAAGCTTTTATATCATTCACCAATCAAATTGTTATTCTAAATATATTCTGTATTTTAGTGTTATCTCCCAACAATACTATTATATCAAATTTTGTGAAAAAAATGAAGTTTTAGACCATTTAAATTTGCACAAGAGAATTTATCTGACAGAAATACAGAGACTCCATGGAAAGAACCGCATCTTTCCATGGAGTTTCTGCTGTGAAACCGAATATTTCCGTTATTTCATTTCTCTTAATTCTTTGATGTTCTCTTTGATTGTATTGGAGGTTGCGTTGAAATTCTTGTTGTATTCCTGAACGAACCCTTCAAAGAGATTCTTGAAATTATGCATCATCTGCTGATTTTTCTCCTTGATTTCAGAATCCAGATCAGAGAGCAGTGAGTCCGCATAATCTCTTGCAGAGAGCTTGACAAGTTTCGCTTCTGTCTGAGCCTTATTGATGATTTCCTGGGCTTTGATGTTCGCTTCCTTAACAATATCATGATTGTCCACTTTTTCTCTCATCATACGATCCACTTCGGCTTTGGTTCTTTCATATTCGGTCTTCGCTTCTGTGAGAATCCGATCTTTTTCGCTTAAGACCCATTGTGCTGTTCTGAGGTCTTCAGGAATGACCTGCACGATTTCATCCAGAATACTGACAATCTCTTCCTTATCCACCATGACCTTCTTAGAAAACGGCATTTTGGAGCCATCATCTATGATTTCCTGCAGCACTTCCACAAGTCCGGTAATTTCGATTCTTCTTGATGTCACTTCATAATTTTCTTTCATTAAACTACCCCTCCATCGATTCCAACTTTTTTATAGATGTCCTGAACAATGTCTCCTGGTACAAAATTGGAAATATCCCCTCTGAAATGCAGAATCTCCCTGACAGAAGATGAACTGATATAAGAATACTCCGTACTCGCCATCATGAGTATTGTTTCCACTCGGTCTTTTGACAGTTTTCGATTCATATGAGACATCTGGAGCTCATAATCAAAATCCAGTCCCACTCGAAGACCTTTCACGATTATTCTCGCATCAACGCTTTTCATGAAGTCGATCAATAGACCTTCAAAACTTACTACTTCAATATTATCATATTTCTCTACCAGTTTACCAATCATATCCACTCTCTCATCGATTGTAAACAGGCCTTTCTTCTCAACATTCTTCAGCACCGCTACAATCAGCTTATCAAAAAGCCTGGATGAGCGTGTGATGATATCCATGTGACCGAGGGTGATCGGGTCAAAACTTCCTGGATATACCGCAATTTTCATAATTTCTCCTCATATTCTCAGCTGATAGAATCCCAGTATGGTCTTTCCATACTTTCTTTCATCTGTCAGTTCATATTTTCCATCGGGCCGGTAAACACTTTCATCTATATCATATTTTGATACAATCACACCATTTTCAGATAGGAGATCGTATTTTTCGATGAGCCTGATGGATTCTTCCACCATATTATTCAGATAAGGCGGGTCTACGAATATTATATCGAACTTTTCTCCCCTAGACCCTGAACTTTTTATGAATTCGTAACAGTCTTTGAAATACGCGGAACATGAGTCCCTGAATCCCAGCAGATTGATGTTTTCCACCAGAATGTCATAGGTCTCTTTGAACTTTTCAGTGAGAATGACTTCCTCCGCTCCTCGACTTGCACATTCCAGTCCGAGACTCCCCGTGCCGGCAAACATATCCAGGACTCTTGCTCCATAGATCTTGTGCTGAATGATATTGAACATGGAAACTTTAACCCGATCCAGGGTCGGCCTTGTAGCTCTAAGTTCACCTTTTTGTGTAATTCTGCCTTCATTCCTTGGTGAGAGCAGTTTTCTCCCCTTGGCAGTACCTGAAATTATTCTCATTTCCCATTCTCCTCTAGTTCAGACAGATAAAATTCATGCTTCTTGAAATCTTCTCCAGAAATTCATTCTTCATTCTGATTTCTTCGGGAAGTTTCCCGTTGTATACTTTTTTTGCATAGCTGTTCGCTTTCAGAAAAAGCTCATAATCCAAAGCCAGATTGGATAAGACCAGTCCGGAGTGTCCACTCTGGTTGACCCCGAAAAGCTGTCCGGTTCCCCTCTGCTTCAGATCCTCCTCCGCTATGAAAAATCCGTCGTTGCTTTTCACCATGATTTCCAGTCTTTCTCTTGTACCCTGACTTCTTATGTTTGCCATCATGAGACAGTAGGACTGATATTCTCCTCGCCCGACTCTTCCTCTTAACTGATGCAGCTGAGCAAGGCCGAATCTCTCTGCGTTCTCGATGACCATGACACTGGCATTAGGCACATTCACGCCCACCTCGATAACGGTCGTCGCAATCAAAACCTGAATCTCTCCATCCTTGAAAGACTCCATGACACGACTTTTTTCCTTTGAAGTCATTTTACCATGCAGGTACCCCATACGTATACCCTTAAGATGACCTTTGGATAGCTCCTCATAGAGCCCTTCAACGGAATTCAGTTCTCCGTTTTCATCCAGATCGATAAGCGGTGTGACAATATATGCCTGTCTTCCGCTTTTCACTTCTTCAAGCACCTTGCTGTAGCAGAGCTTCCTTTTCCCTTCATCCAGTAGAACGGTCCTGATTTCCTTTCTTCCTTTCGGCAGCTCATCGATCACCGATAAGTCCAGATCGGAATAGATGGTCAGTGCCATGGTTCTTGGAATCGGCGTCGCACTCATGACGAGCACCTCTGCCGTTTTGCTCTTGTTTATGAGCTTGGCTCTCTGATTGACCCCAAACCGGTGCTGTTCATCTGTGATGATCATACCCAGTTTCGTGAAATTCACATTCTCCTCGATAAGAGCATGGGTTCCGATCATAAGAAGCGGTTTCCCTGCCCCCAGATCCTCTGAGATTTTCAGCCGTTCCGATTTCTTCGTTGATCCCGTCAGCAGCGACACAGAAACGCCTAGTGGCCCCAGAAGCTTCACCGCTTCTTCATAATGCTGCTTTGCCAGAATTTCAGTCGGTGCCATGAATGCCGCCTGATATCCGTTCTCGATGACATTGAAGAGGGCAATCAGGGCCACAATGGTCTTCCCTGACCCCACATCCCCCTGAAGAAGACGATTCATGGGGAAATTTTGCTTCTGATCCTTCAGAATCTCACGGATGACTCTGTTCTGTGCCTCCGTCATCTTGAAAGGAATCTTTTCCTTCAGTTCTTTCAGCCTCTTGCTCATGCTGAAGGAAATCCCTTCTTCATTCTCCAGTCTTCTGGTTTTTGACAGCATGATTTTCATGGAATAGGAAAACATCTCCTGAAATTTCATTCGTTTCAGTGAATCTTCCAGTTTCCTCTCATCCTCAGGAAAATGAAGACTTCTCACTGCTTCATCCAGAGAAATCAGCTGCTCCTCTTCCAGAATCTGCTTCGGAAAATTTTCATTGATGATGACACGCTCCAGAATCTGCCTGACCAGTTTCTTGATGAGCGTTCCAGTGACTTTCCCCTCCGCAGAATACACCGGCACAATCTCTTCCTTATCCTTGTTGATCACCGGGTTGATGCATTCAATGTTCTTCCCTTTTTTCGTGAACTTCCCCTTGAGCTCGTAGGTCTCACCGATTTTGTAATTTCCGGAAACATAGGGCATATTGAAAAACATTGCTTTCAGCTGCCCGAATGCTGTGGAAAAATAGACGGTTGTCATGGTCTTTCCCGTACGGGTTCGAAAAGGCTTCGTAATGCGCACCACTTCCGCTTCCAGCTTCACTTTATCCATTCCGTTGAAGTAGGTCTCCTCTGCCTCATGGTAGGTATCATAGGCTCGAGGAAAATACAGAAGCAGATCCAGAAGCGTCACGATGCCCATTTTCTCCAGCTGTTCTTTTGTTTTTGCTCCGACCCCTTTCAGGGTACCCACGGAATCGTAAATATCCATATCTTCCTCCAAAAAAAAGAAGGCCGAAGCCTTCTTCAAATTTATTCCACCGCGATGATGAAGTAGTATAACGGCTGTTTTCCGTCCACACTCATCACATCCAGGTCTTCATACTTTTCTTCAAGAAGCTCTACAAGTTCATTAAACTCTTCTTCTTTTACATCTTCACCGTAAAACAGTGTGATAGATGAACTGTCCTCATCCACCATGGACTCGATGAGTTCTTCGACCAGTGGATACAGTTCTCTTTTCACCAGTTTGATCTTGTTCTCAATGAGCCCAAGATAATCTCCCTGCTTGACTTCCTTACCATCTATTTCGGTATCTCTCACAGCATATGTGACAGAACCTGATTTTACCGTTTCGAGGCTCGCCATGAGTGCATCATAGTTGGCTTCCGCATCCGCTTTGGGATTAAAGGTTGTCAGTGCCGCAACGCCCTGAGGAATGGTTTTTGTGGGAATCACATAAACTTCCTTGGCTGAAATCTCCTTGGCCTGATTCGCCGCCATAATGATATTTTTATTATTCGGAAGTATGAAGATATACTCCGCATTGGCTTCCTCCACCGCTTTGACGATCTCCTGAGTGGATGGGTTCATGGTCTGTCCACCGGAAATCACGAAATTCACGCCGAGATCATGGAATACATCCTTGATTCCATCTCCCATGGAAACAGAAATGAACGCATACTTTTCCTTCTCCTTCGGTTCGCTGGCCTTTACTTCTTCTGCTTTCATTTCTTCATGAACATCTGGTGTTTCCTGAAGATTTCTATGCTGCTCTCTCATGTTTTCAATCTTGATCTTTGTCAGTTCTCCACGTTTTCCCGCTTCAGCAAGAACAAGTCCCGGATTGTCCGTATGAATATGCACTTTTGTAATATCATCATATCCTACATAGACAATGGAATCACCCATGGTCTCCAGATACTCTTTGAACTCTCCATTATCAGGCGCTGCAAGAACGATGAATTCTGTGCAGTATCCGAAGGTGATTTCCGTATGGGTATCTCTGGCAGCCACATACTCTTCGAAGGATTTCTCTTCGAGCTTTTCCGCCATCTGGAAGCCGCTTTGCAGCGCTTCATACATCCCCTTCAGAATGATCAGCAGACCCATACCTCCTGAATCCACTACATTGGCTGCTTTAAGCTGCGGCAATAGGTCCGGTGTTCTCTGGAGCGTATCATCCGCGTATTCCACAATCTTGCTCATGAGATCCGTCATGTCATCTGTATGATATTCAGTGGCTTTTTCTCCGACTTCTCTTATAACAGTCAGAATCGTCCCTTCCGTAGGTCTCATGACCGCTCTGTAAGCTGATTTTGAACCTTCCAGCATACTCAGGGCGAATTCATAGGGATTCACCTCATCTTTTCCTTCCAGACCCTTGGCGATGCCTCTGAAGATCTGTGAAAGAATAACACCAGAGTTTCCTCTGGCACCCATAAGTGCTCCCTTGGCCATAATCTTGGACACTTCTCCGATAGAAGAAGATTTGCTGCTCTGGATCTCCTGAACAGCTGCGGTAAATGTCATGGACATATTTGTGCCTGTATCTCCATCAGGAACAGGGAAGACATTGAGTGAATCCACATATGCCTTTTCATTTTCTAATCTGATGCTCGCATTGGTCACCATATTCAGAAAATGCTGTCCATCGATTTTATTGTATTTCATACGATATTCCTCCTGCAAAATATGGACAATATCAAAGCATGCCCACGCCATTTATACTTAGTAAATCAAACTTTAATAAAACCCTAATCAATAGGGTTTTGTTTATAAAATATTAAACCAATCCTTATTATACTAAACCGGATAACTCAAAATCAAATTATTCTAAGAAATCCTTAAGAAAATTTAAGAAATTCCGGCTAGAATCGAACCCCTTCAATATTTACTACGATATGATTCACTTTCAGTCCAAGATAATTCTCTACGTTGTATCTGACTTTCTTGATGATGTTGTTTGCGATGACTGAGATTTTTGTGCCATACTCCACAACCACAAACAGATCGATGGACAGTTCATTGTTTTTCGAGTTGATCTTCACACCCTTGTTCAGATGTTCCACTCTGATGAGCTCCCACAGTCCGTCTTTCGTGTTTTTGGAAGCCATACCTACAACGCCGTAGCACTCCATTGTGGAAAGACCCACCACATTTGCGATCACATCTTCTGAATAGGATATATGTCCTTGTTCATTCGTTAAACCTATCATGAAATTTCCTCCTCATTCCCTCTTTACGTTTCAATAGTACATTTCTAAGTTCCTTCGGGATGTCCAGTTCCTTAATTCGTTTGACGAACAAAGGTCTTATCCCTATAATGATATTATATTTTCGAACATACTTCAATATAAACAAATTAAAGGCTAAAATTATGTTGCAATACCGTCATCAGTTATGATAGAATGGTATCTGTTCAAAACAAATAAATTTGAAAAGCTTTTGAGATGATTTGATCTCTCAGGAGGAGGTGTATTTTAATGGCAAGAAAATGCGATATCTGTAATAAAGGTGTAGTAGCTGGTGTACAGTATTCTCATTCACACAGACAATCTAAGAGAACATGGGCACCAAACCTAAAAAGAGTACGTGCTGTTGTTAACGGAACTCCCCAGAGAGTTAACGTTTGTACAAGATGTCTACGTTCCGGTAAGGTAGAAAGAGCAATATAACAGAGCAAAGAAGCGTAGCTGGTCTTTCAGACTGGCTATTTTACTCTGAAAAAGAGTTACTATAGATTGAAGAAATTCAGTTTATAGTAACTCTTTTTTTGGTTTTCTCTATAATGAAGAACGCATGATCAAAGTTCAACAGAGCTGAAATCATGCGTTCTTCATTCAGTTTAATCTTTCGTCATGAAAACCATCAGTATACCTTCCCGGAAGGTAACGGAGATGTACTTCTCCACAAATTCGTTGGAAACGTTCATAGAGTCCCCCAAGACAAGTTCGTAATCCCATAAAGGGTACTTTACCCCTTTGACACCAAAACCTTTCACAGGACCTCTGAAGGCCTGAAAAGAGATGTAGTCTCCAAAGTCTTTTCTGATGATTCCCGGCTTCTTCATCATGAAGATCTTGTTATGATCATCCATAATGAACGCCCTGACTCCTCTATGGAGTGCTTTTTCAAGAAGGGACAGATTCCCGATGAAGTGGTCCAGCCTGTTTCCTGTACAGCCCAGCAGAAAGATTTCATCCGGATTCTCTTTCAGCGCTTCTTCCAGTGCAGCCTCCGTGTCTGTGAAGTCCTTCTCTTGCTCATATCGGATCAGTTCTGTCTTCTCTTCGAAATAATGCAGCGTCTCTTCCGTGATGGAATCGAAGTCACCCAGAAGTATGTGAGGTAGGATTCCATTCTCCCTGAAAAACTCAGCGCCGCTGTCCACTGCTATGATTCTGCATTCAGAATCATACAAGGATTGATAGAGAGACCGACTCGGTTTTCTTCCTCCGGAAACGATGATCACTTTCTTCATTTCAGCGCTGCTCTCAAAGCATCAATATTTCTTCTGATTTCTCCATTCTTATACACCGCAGAACCTGCTACCACAACATCCACACCCGCTTCAACAGCAGAGCGGATGGTATCCTCAGCAATTCCTCCATCAATCTCAATAAGAAGATCCGGATTCATTCTGTTTGCCATCTCTCTCAACTCCCGGACTTTGTCCAGGGTGTAAGGAATGAAACTCTGTCCACCGAAACCAGGATTCACAGACATGATGAGAACCATATCCAGTTTAGGCAAAATGGTGCTCAGTACAGATACAGGTGTGGCTGGATTCAGGGTGATGCCCGCTTTCAGTCCTCTTGATCTGATCTTCTCAATGGCTCTGTCAATATGTGTTTCAGCCTCATAATGAAAATTGATCAGATCAGCCCCTGCATCCGCAAAAGCGTCGATGTAGCTGCTGGGATTCACAATCATCAGATGTACATCAAACAATTTATCGGTCAGCGGTCTGATGGCCTTCATCACAGGGAAGCCGAAACTGATATTCGGTACAAAGGATCCATCCATAACATCTATATGAATCCAGTCCGCTCCGGCTTCTATCGTTTTCTCAATATCTCTTCCCAGATCAGCGAAATTCGCCGACAGGATGGATGGTGCAATTTTTACCATTTTCTCTTGTTCTCCTCAACTAATTCATTATAGTATTTGACATAATAGTTATATCTCGCTTCAGAAATGCTCTTCCCCACTTCCGCCTTGACCCTGCAGCCAGGTTCCCGATTATGGTTGCATCCGTTGAATCTGCATTCCCCTTCATACTCATAGAATTCAGGGAAATAGTTTTTCAGCTCCTCCGCCTCCATGGTGAAATCCATGGTGGAGAATCCAGGCGTATCCACCAGAAGCGCATCATTGATTTCAATCAGTTCACTATGCCTTGTGGTATGTTTGCCCCGATTGAGACGGACTGATATATCTCCGGTTTCCATGGTCTCATTTCCGGACAGTTTATTAAGTAGTGTGGACTTTCCCGCTCCGGATGGACCACATAAAACGGTGATGTGATCTTTCAGCTGCGCATAAAGATCTTCAAGGCCAACTCCGGATTTCGCTTCGATGAAGTAGATCTCATATCCGGTTCCCATAAAGTCCTCTGTGATTTTCTTCATTTCTTCTTCTGTAGCCAGATCGCTTTTATTGAAAACCAGCACAGGTTCGATATGCTTCATTTCGAGATAAACCAGAAACTTGTTCAGCAGATCAAAATTGATATCCGGATTCCGAAGGGCAAAAACCACATAGGCCTGGCTGATGTTGGCTACAAAAGGCCGCATGAGCTCCGAAGTTCGTTCATGGATCTTATCCAGGGTATTCCCTTCCGGCGTGGCTATGACGGTTACGCGGTCTCCCACCATTGGTGTGATATTATTCTTTCTGAATATTCCTCTAGCCTTGCATTCCAGAACGCCTTCACTGGTTCTCACATAATAGAACCCGGCTATTCCTTTGATAATTATACCTTCCATTGCATCATTCCTTTCATTTCTTGCTATTTCTTATCCCCATTATAAACCATTTCCTC
>RZYZ01000329.1 GCA_009930125.1 Clostridia bacterium
AAAATCAACATTGAAGTCAGCGTAAATTTATACTAATATGATACTATCTAGTTTTTATAACTACATCACATTCAATCCTACACAATGAAACACTTCAGGCCCAAAGGAGAGATGCACTATGAATACCAGCGAAATGCTTCAGCTTCCGGAAATCTCGGAAATACCAGATTTTGGTCTGTATATGGACCAGGTCATCACCTATATGGAGAAATCCTATCCCAAAAAACCTCTGACAAAGACCATGATCAACAACTATTCCAAAGATAAGATTCTTTACCCGTCCCACAAGAAAAAATATGCCAGAGAACATCTGATGCTTTTAGCGCTCATTCAGATTCTGAAGAGAACCCTCACGCTCCCTGAAATCAAGATTCTTCTGGGACCCGTTTCCAAAGAGTGCGCCAATGGCCATACGGAGAATCTCTACAGACTCTATGAAGACTTTCATGGGCTTTTTGAAACCACTCTCTCCCATTCGGAAGAGCTGCGAAACAGAGTCTCGGAAAATCTTTCAGACAGCCGCGTGAAGATTCTGGTATATTCATTAATTTCTGCCTATTTCGGCAATCTATCAGAAGAACTTCTTGCTGAAGCGGATTAGTAACGCAGATTGATTCGTTTCTAAGACAATTCCCGAATTGTTCACAGTTATTTCTTATGGTTTTCATACGTCATTTTCATAAAACCTGTATCATAATGTTATGCAATCAGAGATTAATACTCAATTAAATGATAAATTATGCAAATATTGGATGGAAATGAAGGCGATATTATGAAAACAATGGAGTTAGGCGCAGTACACCTGAATGGTACCGATGTGGAGCAGCTTACTCTTTACTATGAAAATCTGGGATTCAGAAGCAGACAGACCGATGAAGGAATGGAGCTTCTTGCAGGAAGCAGACCCCTTCTTGTTCTGCATCCTACAAAACAGACGAGGCGACACGAAGTGGGCCTCTATCATTTTGCAGTCAGAGTTCCTGATCGGGAAGATCTCGGAAATTTTCTCTATCACCTGGCGGTGAAGAGGATACCTGTTACAGGTTTTTCCGACCATCATGTGTCGGAAGCCATCTATCTCAGCGATCCTGAGGGAAATGGCATAGAAGTCTACTGGGACAAGCCCGAAAGCATCTGGAAAAATACAAACGGAATCCATATGACGACGGACCCCATGGACGTGGACGGCGTCCTTGCATCAAGAACCACCGATTCCTTTTCAGGTCTTCCTGAAGGAACGGACATGGGACACATCCACCTCCATGTGCAGGATCTGGAATCCTCCCAAAGTCACTACAGCGAAACCCTGGGACTTGAGAAAACACTGGATTATCCCAAAGCCGGATTCTTCTCAAGAGACGGCTATCATCACCACATCGGCATGAACATGTGGCTTCAGGGCAAGCCCGATGTGAAGCGCGATGGTTACCCCGGTATCCATCACTTCAGCATTCATCTTGCTTCTGCTGTCTTTGACGAGATCTATGGTCCGGATAAGACTGTGGCGGAAAACCGTGATCCCAATAATATCCTCTATAAGGTTTATCGAGGCTTATAACCAGTCTCTTTAAATAGATCTAGAACCCGCTTCCTCCTACTTGAAATATACTTTCTCTTTTTTGTATATTTCAACAAAGATGAACCCCGGAGAATTCGTTCTCCGGGGTTTTCCTGCGTCTATCTGTTTTCATAGGCTGTCTGGATGATTTCCTTGATGTAGCCTTTTCTGTAGGCATTCACCAGCTGTAGAAGATCCTCCACCTGGGATTTCAGTTCTTTTCCGGTATCCGTGTCCGCAACACGTCTGCGGCTTCTGACACTTTCAAGGACCATCACTGTGGAGACAATGTCCTTCTCCTCCAGAATGGCTTTCTGTGTGGATTCAAAGGGCTCATGGCTTACCAGGTTCAGCCCGTGGGAATTGTAGATCAGGGTGTATCCCGCGATGCCGGTCTCCTTCTGGTACGCCTTGGCGAAACCGCCGTCAATGACCAGGAGCTTTCCGTCTGCCTTGATGGGGCTTTCTCCTTTGACCACTTTCACCGGCACATGCCCATTCACCAGATGGGCATGCTCTTTATCCAGTCCGAACTCCTCCAGGATCATTTCGATACGGTCCGGTCTTTCTCT
>RZYZ01000330.1 GCA_009930125.1 Clostridia bacterium
ACCTATGCCCACATCACGGAGATATTGGGTGAAGCGCCAAAAACCTCGACTTATACCGATGATGAAAACAACCATCTGATTCTCACCTACCCTATCAGTGAAAGTTACAGCCTGAAATGGATTCTCGATCAGAGCAGCGGCGATCCCAAGAATCCTTCTGCAGATCATATCTCCATCGTCATGAGTGAGGAACATCCCACTGCTGTAATGCTTAAGAGAATCCGTGCCATGTCCCTGAAGGAGAAAATCGGCCAGATGGTCTTTGCCGGAATCAGCGGCACTACAGCAGATGACAGCGCTTTAGCGCTCATCACGGAAGAAAAGGTCGGCGGCATCATCTTCAATGGATCTAATCTGAAGGATCCGGAGCAGACAAGAACCTATGTGAATACCTTGAAGGCAGCAAACGAAATGAACAAGGTTCCCCTGTTCTTCGGCATCGATCAGGAGGGCGGACGTGTATCGAAAATCCCCGGAGACCTGGTGGATATTCCATCCAGCCGGAAGGTGGGAGAAGTCGATGATCCGGAATTCTCCTATGAACTCGGCCAGGTTCTGGGGGAGATTGTGAAAGCCTACGGCTTCAACATCAACTTCGCACCTGTGCTGGATATCAACAGCAACCCTCAAAACCCCGTCATCGGTGATCGCTCCTTTGGAGACAATGCCGTCCTAGTAAGCCGTCACGGTATTCCCCTGATGAAAGGGCTACAGGATGCGCATGTCATCCCCACCATAAAGCATTTTCCGGGACATGGAGATACGGACGTGGACTCTCATCTGGCTCTTCCTGTCATAGAAAAATCCAGAGAAGACCTTGCCTCTCTGGAACTGATTCCCTTCAGAAACGCCATAGAGGCCGGAGCAGATATGGTCATGGTTGCTCATCTTCTTCTGCCGGAAATTGACGATAAATTTCCCTCCTCTCTTTCCGAAACTGTGATCCATGACATGCTGAGAACAGAACTTCAGTATAAGGGCGTCGTCATCACAGATGATCTGATGATGAAAGCCATCGATGCCAATTACGGTCTGGATGAAGCAGCTGTTCTTTCCCTAAAGGCCGGCAGTGACATCGTCATGATTGCCGGCGGTTATGAAAAAGTACGAGATGTGCTCACTGCACTCTTAGACGCAGCCGTCAGCGGTGAAATTCCAGAAGAACGGATCCACCAGAGTGTCAGGCGGATTCTTCTTCTGAAAGACAAATACGAAATCACCGATGCTCCCGTAGATGAAATTCAGACTGAAAGGCTGAATGAGCTGCTTGAGGCACTCCTGAAGGAGTATATGAACTGACTGAGTCTCTTCAGATATGTGATTGCTCCATTGTCATATCCAATTTAAGAGCATAGAAAAAGACAGATGCGCATCTGTCTTTTTCTGATTCATTCAAGCTATGTTTCTAGTCTTCATCGTCATCGTCTATTTCATCTTAATCATCGTCTTCGTTGTCATTATCGTCGTCCAGATCTTCCACATCAAAGTCCACGATAGTTCCTGAGTAAGCATGGACTTCAATCTCATATTTCATGTTGTCCTTTGTGATTTCAAATTCATAGCTATCATCATCAGCGTCTTCTTCCACTACAGTACCATTGACCCTGCCAAGAGCAATCTTTCTGGCTTCTGCCATTGTAAGCCTGATTCTGACCGGTGCTTCTACCTTGTCTTCATCATCATCGTCTCTGTCATCATCGTTATCGTCGTCATGATCATCATCGTCATCCGGATCTTCTACTTCGTATTCTTCGATGGCCCCTGTGTAGGCATTGATTTCCATTTCATATTCTTTTCCGTTCAGTCTGATCTCAAAATCGTAGCTGTCATCATCAGCGTCTTCTTCCACGATGGTTCCATTGACCTTACCAAGAGCAATCTTTCTTGCTTCTGTCAGGGTCAGTCTCGTTCTTACTGGTGCCTGCTCCTTATCATCGTCGTCTCTGTCGTCACGATCATCATCGTCATCCAGGTCTTCCACTTCGTATTCTTTGATGGCTCCTGTGTAGGCATGGATCTCTATTTCATATTCTTTTCCATTCAGTCTGATCTCAAAATCGTAGCTGTCATCATCAGAGTCTTCTTCCACGATGGTTCCATTAACTCTGCCAAGAGCAATCTT
>RZYZ01000331.1 GCA_009930125.1 Clostridia bacterium
CTTGATCCCCATATGGAAGAAATACTGATGATGCTGCCCTTCCCTCCTTCTATCATGCATGGGATAATCTCTTTTGTGACGTAATACAGCGGTTTGAGATTGATGCTGAGCAGCTCTTCAAACTGCAGTTCATCCATTTCATGAAAGAGATCCCGATAGGAGACTCCCGCTCCATGAATAAGTACCTCAAAGCTGCCGAAGTCCTTAAGGAGCTTCTTCAATGTGGAGGTATAACCATTACCACCTGAGAAATCTATAGAGTAAGCCTTTACCCTCGTCACTGCTGATAACTCCTTCACGAGGATGCCGGCCTGCTGGTGGTTATTGCCATAGATCAGCGCCAGATTGTAACCAAGTGCAGAAAGTTTTCTTGAGATTGCTATGCCGATTCCGCCTGTGGCACCTGTGATGATTGCGTTTTTCATATCGATCCTCCATCTGCTTTTCATGTACAATCATTATATCAAATTCCAGCAGATATGGAGAGAACCACGAAAATAAGAAAAACGATGGCTGAAAAATAGGCCTCTGATCCTTTAAATAAGGTGCTCTTGCTCCTATGAGACATCGATATTTGTTAATAAAATGTAAATTTAAAAATGGCGAGTCAATATCCTCCTTCCATCAAACATGATGGAACCCTCATGTTTCAAAGACTTTCCATGTTATTCGTAAGAGAGCCCTTCGATTATTGCGGATTTGGAACATGAAATTGATTACACATGAAGGGAGTTTCATGTTATTATAATCTTGCAGTGACTAAAGCATATCATCAGGAATCCATTGTGTATGGAAGGTCCTGTGACGGATTATGATGATGTTCTTTACATTATTGTTTATAGATTATACTGGGAGGTAGAATTGAATGAAAGAAGTTGTAATTGTCAGTGCTGTAAGAACACCTGTTGGAAGCTTCGGCGGAGTATTCAAGAACGTATCCGCTGTGGACTTAGGTGTCACAGCTGTAAAAGAAGCCATCAGACAGGCTGGAATCAGTCCTGAAGAGGTGGATGAGGTCTACATGGGATGTATCCTTCAGGCGGGACTTGGGCAAGGTGTAGCAAGACAGGTCTCTGTAAATGCAGGCATTCCGGTGTCTGTTCCTGCGACTACAATCAATATGCTCTGTGGTTCAGGTCTAAGAACCGTATCCCTGGCAGCTCAGACCATCATTGCCGGTGATAATGAGGTTGTGGTTGTAGGTGGAACTGAAAACATGTCCAGAGCTCCCTATGTACTGAATAATGCCAGATTCGGTTCCAGAATGGGCAATGACACCATGGTGGATACCATGATTCAGGATGCGCTGACGGATGCGTTCAACAACTATCATATGGGTATTACTGCAGAAAACGTGGCAGAGAAATATGGAATCACAAGAGAAGAACAGGATGCATTTGCAGCATCCAGTCAGAATAAAGCGGAAAAAGCCATGGCGGAAGGCAAATTCAAAGATGAGATTGCTCCTGTGACGATTCCACAGCGCAAGGGAGAGCCTCTTGTGGTGGATACGGATGAATATCCGAAGAAAGGTGTGACACCTGAAAGTCTGAGCAGGCTGCGTCCCGCCTTCAAGAAAGACGGCACGGTCACCGCAGGGAATGCTTCAGGCATCAATGATGGTGCAGCAGCTCTTGTTGTCATGAGCAGAGAAAAAGCAGATGCCTTGGGACTGACTCCACTGGCTATCATCGTCTCCTATGGAAACGGCGGTGTAGACCCCAGCATCATGGGCGTAGGTCCTGTACCTGCAACGAAGAATGCCCTCTCAAAGACCAGTCTGACCATTGACGATATGGACCTCATCGAAGCCAATGAGGCCTTCGCCGCACAGGCTCTGGCTGTAGGTAAAGAGCTCAAGTGGAATGAAGATAAAGTCAATGTGAACGGCGGAGCCATTGCCCTTGGACACCCTGTGGGTGCATCCGGCGCAAGAATTCTGGTAACACTTCTTCATGAAATGAAGAGAAGAAACTCCACCTATGGACTGGCAACCCTCTGCATCGGTGGTGGAATGGGTACGTCTGTAGTTGTAAAAAGATAACCTTTAGAAATTCAATCAGTTCCCCTGTCAATATTATAGAAAGCCCTTAAATCAGACGATTTAAGGGCTTTC
>RZYZ01000332.1 GCA_009930125.1 Clostridia bacterium
GGTTCGTTCTTCCTGTAGGCCAGCTGCCCCACCACGGTGTCCTGATACATGGAATGCTTGGCGTTGGCTTCTGCAACGACGATGGCCGCATCGGGATTTCTTGTGATGCAGTCGATGAAAATATCGGCGTCCACCATTTCCGCGATGAGTGGAAGGAATCCTTCCAGGGTCTCCAGATAGGTGATTTCGGCGTCATTTAGTTGTGTATGGGTCTTACAGAGACTTTTCAGCATGATGTTCTCCTCTATACGGTGGAGCGTATGATCATATCTGCTATCTTACCCATATTGCAGCGCTTCTTCATGCTGATGTTTCGAAGATAGGCATAGGCTTCCTCTTCCGAGAACCCGTCCTTCTTCATCAGTATGCCCTTCGCCCGCTCAATGCATTTACGCTCTTCCAGTTTCTTTTCCACTTCGATGACCTTGCTCTTGTACTGGTGCATTTCCTGATTTCTTCTTAATGCGATCTTCACTGCAGGAAGCAGCGTTTTCTCTTCTATGGGTTTCACCAGATAGCCCATGACACCCAGGTCATTGGCTCTGTTGACGAATTCTCCGTCGTTGTAGGCTGTGAGCATCAGTACGCATCCGGCAAGGTTCTCCTCCATGATGTTTTCCGTGGCCTGAAGCCCGTCCATGACCGGCATCTTCACATCCATGATCACAAGGTCCGGTTTCTGTCTTTTGCAGATTTCGATGGCATCAAAACCGTCTGCGGCCTGTCCTACCACCTGGTAGCCTGCCTCTGTCAGTATTTCCGCCAGATCCATCCTGGTGATGGATTCATCTTCCGCGATAACAATTCTAGGTCTCAACAGGATTCCCCCTCACATGCTAAATAAGATTTCAAATCTTCCAGTCCTTCTCCCGATACGGCACTGACGATGAATACTTTCTCCGCGCCTGCTTTCTTCAAGCTTGATACGGCATAGTCCGTCGACACGTCCTTATCCACTTTGGTGACAATACCGATGACTTCTCTATTAAATGCGATGGCGAAGTTGGGTGGAAAGAGTGTGTGATTTTCCGTGGCATCCATGACCATGGCCACCACATCCGTATCATAGGAAGTGATGAGCAGTGCTCTGTAGAGCCTTCTGTTTTCCACAAATTCCCCCGGTGTATCCACCACCGTCCCGATTCTCTCGATGGACTGGGTCTTCCTTGCATCGGAATACCCTTTCTGAAGAACATCCGCCAGGGTGGTCTTCCCGCTGTCTGTTCTTCCAATAAGCATCATTTTCTTCACTAAGCTGCCTCCTATGTCCTCGTTATAGGGGATGGTGTAAAGCCCATGACGTTGGTCAGAACTTCCACGATCTGTACGATGGAAGCTTCCACGCTGGATACATCTCCTGTGATGAGGAGTGCTCCACTGAACCTGTCGATGAACCCGACTTCGATGCCCGCTGCCTTGGATGCCACATCCGCGGCGATGATGGATGCTTCTGAAGGCGTAATCGTCAGAATGCCGATGGCACCGGAGCTTTCTTCCACAAGACCCATTTTACGGTAGATCTCCTGTCTGGGATTGGCTATGATATGAGCAATTGTAATCTGTTTGCCAGGAACGAATTCCTGAATGATCCTTGTTTTAGACTCCACCCCGTCATCTCCTTCATTATAAAAAATGGCTCAAAAAATAAAACCAAAGTTTATCTCTTGAAGCCCCATTGCTCGTCTATTCAATAACACCACTCCGTTGTGGATTCATGTAACCGTTTCCTTGTTTACAATGATATCACTATTATGCTCTCAGTTCAATAATTATGTGAATTTTTGTTATATTGTCAACGATAATTTTTAAATCTGATAATAGTTATGAACAAATCCGTCGAAAGAGCACCGGAAGCATTTCTTTTTTCATCATCCAGGATTTTCGGAAAGTACTCCTGCATCCGATGCTTCATCCTACCGAGTGTTGAAGCTACTGAAGAGAAATCACTAAAAGATACGATTTTCCTTATTAATCTCTTGCTGCGGTGATGACGATTGGATTCCTGCTGTAAAATAGCAGTCCTCTACTGGATGCTCCTGCTGGTGAGATACGTATCTGTCGGAATGCTGACGACCAATTTACACGGTATTCATAATTCAGGATACATAGAATG
>RZYZ01000333.1 GCA_009930125.1 Clostridia bacterium
CCTGATTGTTTACAGAAGGTTTCTAAATTCATAATAAAAGATTCCTATAGATTGATATAATAAGAGTATTAGTGAGGTGAAGAACAAATGGCCAAACGACTGTATTTCATCGCGAAGCCCTCCTATCAGGGACTCATCGTGGAGAAAACCATACATTTTGAGAATTTTCGTGGTCAAAGCTTGAATCAGAAACATAAATCCATCGAATCTATGCATCATGCCATAAGGGCATATGAAAGCGGGGGAAAGATTCTGGAAGTATCCACCATCTCTCCGAACCCCTTAGGAAGAAAACTTGCAGCGGTGAGCCTACAGGCGGAAACAAAGGACGGGCAGGAAGTGCCTGTGATGAATATTTTTGAAAGTGCAAAAGTGTTTGAAAAAGGGGGCCCCTACAGAGATCTTCTGGAAGCGGATCCTTTAACGGTATCAGGCGATGAGCGGCTGAGGCAATCAGGGAGGCTTCTGGGATTTCATTTTGAAAATGTACCCTACAGCCTATCACCCAGACATCTCTTTTTCGACTGGATCTATCTGCGCGCCCTCTACGAGAGGAAGGAGCTTCATGAGGAGCTTGCATCCTATGACATGGTGACGGACATCGAGTACAATATGCAGAGCATGTTTGCAAGTTCTGCCAGAGCCTGTGCCTATTTCATCAGTCTCTACCATGCAGGACTTCTGGATGAGGTCATGAAGGATCTGGATTCCTTCATCCGAATCTACACCATGGTGTTTTAATATCGATTTTCAACCAAGCTGTGGTTTACTTCATAACCATGGCTTTTTGACGTATACTGAAAATGAGAAAAGAAAGATACAGAAAAGGAGGGGAATCTTATGAGCGCAGTCATTGTAAAGAGAAGCACATCCCAGGTTTCAGGAAGGGGGACACCGGAAAGAGAAGAGCTGATTTCCGTGACGCTCTACAATGAGGAAATCATGCAGGAGAAGACGGTGACACTGAAGGAACTCATGGAACAGAAAGCGTTTCTGGAAGCAAGAGAGGGATTTAATCTCTGGATCAACATCGATGAAGGGTATGACAACAAAGTGGTGGAAGCCATCTGTGCGCTATTCGATATTCACCCTCTGGTGAAGGAAGACATCATTCTGATGGGGCAAAGGCCCAAAGTGGAGGAATATGAACATTACATCTTCAGCATCGTGAAGATGATCTACTACAAGGAAGGCGTCATGAAGGCGGAGCAGCTGAGTTTTATTCTGGGGAAGAATTACGTCATCACCTTCGGAGAAGAAGAGGGGGATGTCTTTGACCCAGTGAGGGTGAGACTGCGCAAGGAAGGCAGCATGGTCCGGAAGGAAGGTGTGGATTTTCTTTTCTACAGTCTCATGGATGCGCTGGTGGAAGAATATTTCCATATCCTTTCCTATATCGGTGAACGCATTGATGTCATCGAATATGAGGTGCTGGAGAGCAGCACCAATGAGGAGCTTAAGGAAATCAGGCTGCTCAAGAAGGATCTGCTCTACCTGCATAAATTCGTATGGCCTTTAAGAGAAGTGACAGCGTGGCTGGGGAAAGAGGAAGTCACTCAGATCTCCGATGCCACCAGTTTCTACTTCAAAGACCTGAACAAGGAGCTGGTGCAGATTGTGGAGTCCACGGAAACCTACCGAGAAGTGCTTTCCTCCCTCATTGAAATCACTTTATCCAGCATCAGCTACAGGCTAAATGAAGTCATGAAAGTGCTGACCATCATCTCCACCATCTTTATCCCTCTGACCTTCATCGCGGGAGTCTACGGCATGAACTTCAGGTATATGCCGGAGATCGATTCCAGATGGGGGTATCCCATCGCCTGGATCGTCATGCTGCTGATTGCGGCGGCCATGATTTACTATTTGATTTACTATTTCAAGAAAAAGAAATGGTTCTAGTTGACAAAGCCTTCTGCTTGCGTTATTATATAGTTGAACACACCCCCCAGGGGGTGGGGTAAGGAGGTTAGCATGGAACAGAAGTTTGATGTCACCGGAATGACCTGTTCTGCCTGCTCTGCAGCGGTAGAAAAGTCTGTGAAGAAGATAGAAGGGATTTCCAGTGTAAATGTCAGTTTAATGACCAACTCCATGACCATCGCTTA
>RZYZ01000334.1 GCA_009930125.1 Clostridia bacterium
TCGAAATACACTGAAGCCGAGGAGATCATCGACAGTCTTCTGACGGAGAAAATCAGAATGGCGACAGAATCGGCCGCGCTGATGGAAAGTGAGTTTTCCAGCGGGAAGCTCAAGGAGCTTGCTCTCGACATGGGCGTGGATGAGCTGGATTATTACGATGAGACCGGCTATCTGACATACTCCAATCTGGAACACCTCATCGGGTGGGTCATCTATCCCGGTCATCCCATTGACGACTTTCTGAAAAGCGGTGAAAAGACGCTGGTGGAAGAGATCCGCCAGGATGTGATTACAGGGGATTACTACAAATACGGCTACTACAGAATGGAAGACGGGGGACTCATCCAGGTGGGGCTGAGAGCCAATACGGTCTATGCCTTTCTGGAAAGGTTCAGTGTGGAGAATCTGCTGGCGGACCTTAAGAGCAGCGAATCGGCACTGAGAATCGATCTTCTGGATCAGAATCTGTCGGTTCTCAGCAGCACGGAAAGCACAGCTGCGGGAACGCTTCCGGATCTGGAGGAAGCCAGGCGTTCTCTGGAGAGCAGTCAGGAATACAGCTTCCTCCACGACACCGGAAAAGAGCAGCAGTTCCAGGTTCTGGTCCCCATTCTTCTGGAAGAGGAGAGTGTGAAGGATATGTACGCCCTTTCCATCGCCTATTCCATGGACGAGACCGAGGCGGAGATCAGAAGCATGTCCTTCTTCGGCTTCACAGCGCTGGTACTGATTTATGGGTCTCTTCTCTACAGCATGATTTCCACATTCAGAAAAAACGGAAGCCTGAAAAAGGCCGCATACTACAGCGCGCTGTCAGGACTTCCCAATAAGCTTTATCTTGAAGAATATATACGCAGTGACATCCAGAGAGGATTCGAGAAAAGCAGAGCCATGATTCTTCTGCGCGTGGTCAATATCAACAGCATCAACATGAATTACGGCTATGCCTTCGGAGACCGAGTGCTTCGCGGCATCTCAAACAGACTGGAAGAGTTCCGGAAAAAGGGATCCATGCTGTTCCACTTCACGGCAGATCAGTTCATTTTCTACAGAAATGATCTGACCGGTGTCGGGGAGACGGTCTCTTTTGCCGATGAACTGATGCAGTCTCTGGCAAAACCCCTCTCCATCGACGGCATCGACATCTATCTCAATATGAAGAGCGGCATCGTCCGGGTGGATCCCTCCTACGAAGACGTGGTCAGTATACTGAAAGATGCATCGGTGGCCCTGGAGCAGTCTCTCCGGGAAGATGTGGGCATGGTCCTTTATGATGAAAGAATGTACCGCTCCATTCAGCGGGAAGAGGTCATCGTGAAGGAGCTGAGAAGGGCCATCGAGGAGCAGGACAGCAGTGTGCTCTTCATGGAATTTCAGCCTATTGTGGATACGTGCACGAGAAAAATTACTGGCTTTGAAGCGCTGGCGCGTATGAATTCTCCGGTCTATGGCAGGGTGTCCCCTGTGGAGTTCATCGAAATCGCTGAAAAGAATCTGATCATGGTGGAAATGGGTAGTCATCTCATGGTCCAGGCCTTTGATTTTATACGAACACTGAATGAGGAAGGATATGGTTCCGTCAGCGTGGCTGTGAATGTATCGGGACTCCAGCTTCTGCAGAGTGGATTCCATGAGGTCGTGGCGGAGAAGATCAGAAGCTTTGGAATTCCACCGGAACAGGTGGAACTGGAATTCACGGAGTCCATGCTGGTGGACAATCTGGAAATGGTCAATCATAAATTCAGAGTACTGAGAAAGATGGGGGTGCAGATTGCACTGGATGATTTCGGTACTGGTTACTCCTCCTTTGTGCGGCTCCATGAACTGCTCATCGACAAGCTCAAGATCGATAAGCAGTTCATCAACAAGCTGGAGAATTCGAAAAGAGATCTCATCATCGGGGACATCATCAAAATGACCCATCGCTATGGACTGAAGGTGGTGGCGGAAGGTATCGAAGAGGAAGCGCAGCGGGAGTTCCTCCTGGAACAGGGATGCGATTACCTGCAGGGGTATCTCTTCAGTCCGGCCGTTCCCCGTGACAAGGCGCTGGAGCTTCTGGAGAAGGAAAACTTATAGATCATAGGGCGCGACAGCAAAAT
>RZYZ01000335.1 GCA_009930125.1 Clostridia bacterium
GATCAGTATGAACTTGCGAAAAGTCTTGCACTCCCTATCATTTTACACGATCGGGAATCTCACGAGGATATTCTCGAAATCGCAAAAGAATATAAAGATGTAGTATCGGTATTTCATTCCTATTCCGGAAGTGTGGAAATGGCCAGAGAAATCATCAAGATCGGAGGGTACATCGGCGTATCGGGCGTATTGACTTTCAAGAACGCCAGAAAGCTTCCGGAGGTGGTGAAGGAAATTCCCATGGAGCGGATGCTCATCGAAACAGATGCCCCTTATATGGCACCTGTTCCATATCGAGGCAAAAGAAACCGTTCCGATTACCTCTTAGGGGTGGCTGAGAAGATCGCAGAAATCAGAGGACTTACAAGAGAGGAAGTGCTTGAAATCACGGCCGAGAACATGAAACGATTACTTTCCTTATAAAACGGGATTGTAGATTGTGAAGTTGCGTGTTAACAAATTATTCATAATTAGGATTAAAAACTGTGATAACCATTGATTTATAAGGGTTATCGCTGTTTTTTGACACTTATATTACCCGTAGCTATAATATGTCCGTAGCTCAAAGGAGGGTAATATGAAAAGATTTTTTTCAAAGAGTGTTTTCATTTCATTATTCGCAGCGGTGGTTATACTCGCTGTATCCATAACTGTGAATAGCATGAAGAAACACGTTACTATTGTTATCGATGGAAAAGAGCAAGTAGTATCAACATTTAAAAATACTGTGGATGAAGTTTTAGAAGAAAACGGCATCGCCATAGAAAAGAAAGATAAAGTCAGCAGAAATACATCCGATGTTTTAGCAAAGACGGACAAGATTGAGATTGATCGTGCAGTTCCAGTGGAACTCATTGCCGATGGAGCCGTACAGTCTTATCTGACTCCGGAAAAAACTGTAAGAGCTTTCTTTAAAGCAGAAGATGTGACGCTGTATGAAAAGGACAAAGTGTCCGTGGACCTTGATGCACAGATCGTCAGCGGTATGAGCATGAGGATCGACAGAGCAGTTGCAGTGGAGCTCACTGCAGATGGTGAAACCGTCACATACCTGACACCGGAAAAAACGGTGAGAGAATTTCTGGAAGCGGAAAAGATTCCCTTCAATGAAAAGGATAAGTTCTCCGTGGCACTGGAAGACCGCATCCTAAGCGGCCTGAAAATGTCCATCGTCAGAGTGACATCAGAAGTTGTTGAAGAAACCCAGAGCATCGCTTTCGGTGTTCAGGAAAAGAAAGACAGCACCATGTTCAAGGGAAAGACGGTAGTGAAGCAGGAAGGTGTCAAGGGCGAAAAGAAGATCACAAAGGAAATCACCTATGAAGACGGCGTGGAAGTCGCATCCGTAGAACTTTCCGAAGAAGTAATCAAAGAGCCTGTAGACAAAATCGTGGCTGTAGGAACTAAAGTGGTTCAGACAGTGAAGAAACCATCCACATCATCCATCGTCGCATCAAGAGGTGGAGCGATTCCGAGCAGCCTGAGCTATTCCAAGGCATTCACTGTGGAAGCCACAGCTTATGCACTGGACGGCATCACTGCAACAGGAACCGTACCGAGAAGAGTGGAAGGCGGATGGTCTACCATCGCGGTGGATCCAAGAGTCATCCCTTATGGTACGAAGGTCTACGTGGAAAACTACGGTTATGCCATAGCGGAAGATACCGGTGGAGCCATCAAGGGCAACAGAGTGGATCTTTACATGAACTCCGTCAGTGCAGCACTGAACTGGGGTAGAAGAAACGTAACCATCTATATCCTGAACTAGGATAGAGACCCATTGGTTCAGAAAGAAATCAGGGAATAGTCAAGTGGAAAAACTTGTCTGTTCCTTTTTTTCATGTAGTAGGGTTTTTCTGTTATAATAAGGGGTAGAAAATTTGAAGGTGATAATAATATGATAAAAGAAGTGATTGTGGTGGAAGGCAAAGACGATATCTCCGCTGTGAAGAAAGCGGTGTATGCGGAGGTCCTTGCCGTCCACGGATACGGAATCAATGAGGATTCCATGAATAAGATCAGAGAAGCTGCAAAAAGAACCGGTGTCATCATTCTGACCGACCCGGACCATGCAGGAGAAAGAATCAGAAGAATGATCG
>RZYZ01000336.1 GCA_009930125.1 Clostridia bacterium
TTACACCTACAGGCCACTGGATAACGAGACCTATAATGAAACGAATCCGGATCCCATGCTTCTGGTGCTCATGGCCAATCGATTGAATGAAAGATATCGAGGAAATCTTACCATGCTTCTGTTTGCTGGACTGATTACGCTATCCATGATTACAGATATGATCTTCCCGGATTTCTTCTTCCGGCTCAAAAACCTGAAGTACAAGGGGGACATCGAAGTTCCAGCCATGTACCGGAAGATGCAGAAATATTCATGGTTCTTCACTCCCGTTGCGGTGATTATTCTTATGATTATGGCACTTTAAGACCTCCATGAGGTCTTTCTTTTTTTATCAGAAAAACCCTTGACCTTACCGTAACGTAAAGGT
The DNA here is from genome assembly GCA_009930125.1 of Clostridia bacterium. GTDB lineage: Bacteria > Bacillota > Clostridia > Clostridiales > Clostridiaceae > Proteiniclasticum. The sequence continues at coordinate 368 of RZYZ01000336.1, forward strand.
GTATGCTTAGGATGGAGGTGAGAAGTTGGAGTACACAATCAAAGATATCAGCCAGATGGCAGGGATAAGCACCAGAACGCTTCGATACTATGATGAAATCGGACTGCTTGTTCCCTTAAGAATCAGTTCCAGCGGGTATCGAATCTACGGTGAAGAAGAGATCAACAAGCTGCAGCAGATTCTCTTCTACAGAGAATTCGATCTGCCCCTGGAAAAAATCACAAGTCTTCTCCAGACGCGTGGTTATGATCGGGAGAAGATGCTGAGAGAACACAGGCAGAAGCTTCTTGCAAAAAGAGATCAGATTGACCAGATGCTTCAAACCATCGAGAAGAGCATCGCAGAGACGAAAGGAATGATGAGAATGAAAGACACGGAAAAATTCAAGGGACTGAAAGAGAAGACCCTCAAAACCAACGAAGAAAAGTATGGCAAGGAAATCAGAGAGAAATACGGAGATGAGGTCGTAGAAGAATCCAACAGGAAATTCAGAGGGCAGTCTCAGGAAGTCTATGAGAAAGCGGAAAGACTGGCTCAGGAGATTCTGGAGAAGCTCTATGCTGTCATGGACGAAAAAGACCCATCCTCCAGTGAAGCACAGGAAGTGGCAGAGCTTCATAAAGAGTGGATATCCCTCTACTGGCCGTCCTATACCAAGGAAGCCCATAGAGGACTGGCGCAGATGTATGTGGAGGATGAAAGGTTCAAGGCATACTATGACAAGGAGAAGGAAGGCGCTGCTGAATTTCTTCGTGACATCATCGACATCTTCACAAAATAGCGTCAGGTTAAAAAAGAATTCATAGAATGTTCCTATGCATTTTATGCTCCTGATGTATACTGTTTCTAACATGAATAACAGCTGCTTCAACGATACGAGGAGGTGAGTGGACACCACAAACGTGTCCCGCATATGAATAAAGAGATGGATACCACCAGAGTACAGGAGAACGTAGGAGAAAAGGAAGCATTGGGAGAAAAATGGGAAGATCTCAAAAACAGAGATCCCAAAAATACCAGTAAAGAGATCAAGCTTCTCAAGAAGAAGATCCGTTACCTCACAGAAAGAGTAAAGATGTATGAAGACGAACTTGCTCAGCTGGAAGGAATCTATGATGTGAAGAGAAAGAAGGATTTCAGAGAAGAAGGACTGGATCAGCTGGCGGAGCTTCAGAGAACCGTCGGAGATGACCATACGAGAAGAATCTAAAGATAAAGACAAGTAGAAGAGAATCGGGTCTGCATAGTATAAACTGCAGGCCTGATTTGTTTCTAATTGACAATAGTTATCAGTTATGGCATACTGAAAAATGAATTTTACGTGATGCTTTGGGTACGTTAGGAGGATGCGCTCTTGAAAGTGATCTATATAACCCTGGGCTTTATTTTCTTTGGACTGGGCGCTATCGGTGCGTTCCTGCCGGTTCTGCCGACCACACCGTTTCTGCTTCTGGCTTCTGCCTGTTTCGCCAGAGGATCCGACCGGTTCAACGACTGGTTCACTTCAACGAAGCTCTACAAGAAGCATCTGGAAGCCTACTATGAAAGCAGAGCCATGACGGTGAAGACGAAAGTATCTCTTCTGACCCTTGCTACATCCATGATGCTCTTATCCTTTCTGGCCATGCCCAACAAGTATGGAAAGATCTTCATGGCTGGCATGATCGTATTTCTTTACTATTATTTCTTCTTCCGGATCAAGACCATCAAAGAGCCTGTGAACGGGTAAAT
>RZYZ01000337.1 GCA_009930125.1 Clostridia bacterium
TTTATAAGTCCTCCGGTGTAACTGTTTCCTTCTCTTACTGTAATCTTCGCACCAACCAGCTCACTTACCTCAGAACGAGTCGCCAGATTCAGTTCACAGGTTTCGCAGTTCACGACTCCGCCTGATGTGATGCCGCCATCCAGTCTGAAATCCTCGCACTCCATATCTCCGTCCACTTTGATTTCACCAGCAAGCTTCAGGTTTGTGCTTCTGATGGATTCCCCTACCTTGATTCCTCCGGAAAGGGATATTTCCTTACCGGTGAGGGAACCCTTGATGGTGGACCCGCCTGAAATCTTTATCGTGTCCGCCTCAACGTTTCCATTAATCTTGCATGCGCCGGATACTTTGCAGCTTCCCGCTTTCACGCTTCCATCCACTGTGATGGCTCCCGAGATGCTCATGGTCTCACAGATGATGTCTGATGTGATTTTACTTGCACCGGATACTCTTACGTCTCTATACTCTCCACCTGTGGATACAGATGCTCCTGATATTTTCAGATCTCTTTTTTCCATGATTTTCCTCCAAATTAGATGATTTTCAGTTTCAGCTTCTCTACAGCACTTCTGATGCTGTAGTTGTCTACAATCGGTGTCTGGTCGGAATAGAAGATTTCCCCATTCTTATGCAGCAGGGAAACGCTTACGCCGAATTTGCGGTATACAGAAAGGCTGGGATCCTTATCCTTGATGGTCTCATAATTGTCGCTGAGCATCCTAAGGATCCTCGACATATCTTCGATACTCAGATGTCCCTGGTTGAGCAGATCTTCGGAGATATACATGTACAGGATATCTTCGAAACTGTACTCTTCCTTTCCCTTAAAGATTTCCTCATACAGATTGATGATCTCTTTACTCAGAATCTGAAGGCTCAGTAGTTCTTCTCGCCTTCTCACCATGGATTCCGGAATGTCTGATGAAAACTTATCTGCCAGATCATCCAGAGAAGCTCCGTCTTTCATGCTCAGAATCTGATGGATTCGGTCCATGATCTTTTCTCTGGGAAAGAAGGTTTCCTGTCCCGTGTAGGTCGATTTCTTCATGAACCACTCTTCGGGAATCAGTTTCTTTCTTTTCCATCTATAGAGCTGTCCGTAGGATATATTCATTTCAACCAGTAAATCTTTCTTGGAAATTAGTTCTTCCATATTGCTCACCTCTTGATGAGAGTGTAACATAACATTGTTACGTTGTAAAGAGGGTGGACTAAATAAACTGGAATTTTCATGAATTATTATCAGATTGCAAATATCACACGGTATCAAGGCATATCAGCTGATTACATTCGATGTTTCAGCTTGTTTAACCTAAAAACCATCAACGTAACAACCCTCTGTACTCTCCTGTACTACATTCTTCCTGAAAAGATGCAGCGTAACAGACCTCAACATAATACCTGCATCTGCCTCTTTTTGATTGATGTCAAAAAAAAAGAACCCCTTAGGGATTCATGGGAATCCCTAAGAGGCAATTATAAAATCTTATTACGCCATTACAGCTTCTTTCTTTGCGTATTCAACGCCCTTCTCAATGGCTTTCTTGTTCATTTCAAAGAATGCTTCCTTGCCGTGTCCCTTCAGGGCAGCCAGCAGAGCTTCTTCGGAGATGATCTGTGTCTTTTCCACAAGTGCGCCGAGAAGAACCATGTTGGCGATCTTCACGGAACCAATGGCACCGGCTTCATCCTGAGCTGGAATTCTGATGACTGTTACATCATCTCTCTTCACATCTCTTGTGACAAGATTGGAATCCAGAATGATCAGTCCGCCTGGCTTCACTGTGCTTTCGAACTTGTCCAGGGAAGGTCTGTTCATGACAACCAGTGTGTCTGGTGCGGTGATGATGGGTGCACCGATTTCCTCGTCGGATACGATGACGGAACAGTTTGCTGTTCCTCCTCTCATCTCAGGGCCGTAGCTTGGGCACCAGGATACATTCATATCCACATCCATGCCGCCGAAAGCAAGGAACTTACCCATGGAGAGGATACCCTGTCCACCGAATCCTGCAAAAATAATTTCCTGTGTCATTATTTCGCCTCCTCTTTGCTCAAGTCCTTCTTCACGCCTA
>RZYZ01000068.1 GCA_009930125.1 Clostridia bacterium
GTATTCTCCGTGAAAGTGGGGATGGAAAAGGAGAACATCTGTCTCAGCACGGTACCGCCTACGGCGCCACCGGCTCCTTCCATGACCCTGGACCTTCCCTATGCGGTGGCACTGCGTGAGTTCTTCGATGAATATCGCATCCGTGCCCAGCAGAACACGAAATACATGGAATCCGACACAAGAGAAGCCACAGTGACCCATGTGCTGAATCTGCTCATCTCCGAGCTCACAGGGGCGGACATCCAGTCCACCATCACGCCGGATGAAGGGCGAAATGTGCCATGGAACTACAACAATATCGCGGCCCTTGCCACCGCCAAGCAGGCCTTCCAGGGGATGGACGGTCTCATGGAGATGATTGAGCTGAAAAAAGACGGTTTCCTCCGGGACAAGACAAGGGAAATCAAGGAAAGAGCGGTACTCTTCCTGGAAGAGATCCTGGAAGTGGGCGGATATTTCCATGCAGTGGAGAAAGGATTCTTTGTGGACTCAGGATACTATCCGGAGAGAAACGGAGACGGCATCGTGAGAAAGATCGATGGCGGTCTTGCTGCGGATACGGTTTTCGAGAAGGATGAAGACTATTTTGCTCCTGTGACCGGATTCTTCGGATACAACAATGTGGCGGAGAAGTACGTCAGCCCATCCGATGCCATCGGTGGAGATACACTGGAACATAGAGAAAAGATCGTCTACATCGATGAGCTGGACCCGGAAGACAATGTGAACAGGAGACTGGAGGAAACCAGAAAATACTTCACCAGAGAGCACATCAGGCCAGAAGTGGAATGGGCAGGTGATGGAGTCATTCTCCAGACCATGATGCTTCCGGTGGATGAAATGACCGCAGAAGCGGCAGCGGTGGAGATCGGCAGAAAGATGGGGCTCCTGGATGTGGAAGTGGTGCATAAGGAAGTGCTGCAGGAAGCGGAAGGAACCCTGGTTGAAATCAAGGGAAGAGTAGCCTTCTCGCTGGATGCGAAAGATCTGGTGATTCCGGAGAAACCGGAAGTGTTCTCGGACGAGGAGATCCGCGCGGACATCGAAAAGCATCCCATGAAGATCGTCGCAGGAACCCTTGGCAATGACGAGCACTCCGTGGGCCTGAGAGAGATCATCGACATCAAGCATGGCGGCATCGAGAAGTACGGCATCGAATCCATCTACCTGGGCACCTCCGTGCCTGTGGAGAAGCTGGTGGATGCGGCCATTGAGTCCAATGCCGATGCCATTCTGGCCAGCACCATCATCAGCCATGACAACATTCACTACAAGAATCTCAAGAAGCTCTGTGATACGGCGGTGGAAAAGGGCGTCAGAGACAGGCTCATCATTCTCGGAGGCGGAACGCAGATCATCAGCGACCTGGCTGTGGATACGGGACTGGATATGGGATTCGGACGAGGAACCAAGGGATCTCATGTGGCTACATTCCTGGTGAAAAAGAGGAGAGAACTTAGAGAAGAGGAGTAGAATCCCTTCTGGAGGAATCGAAAGATGAAAATAGATGTATTAGTTGCAGAAATCGGCAGCACCACCACGGTGGTCAATGCCTTTCATAATCTGAAGAGCGAAGATCCTGTCTTCCTAGGTCAGGGACAGGGGGTCACATCCGTGGAGGAAGGGGATGTGACCATCGGCCTTCATGAAGCCATGGAGGACCTTAGAAGGAAGCTGGATGTTTCGGAGATCACCTATGACAGTTTTCTTGCCACCTCCAGTGCGGCGGGTGGGCTCAGGATGACAGTCCACGGACTGGTTCATGACATGACCGTGAAGGCTTCCAGAGAGGCCGCCCTTGGCGCGGGCGCCATCATAAGACTGGTCACCTCCGGCAGACTGAAGAAATCGGATCTTCGGAAGATCATGGACATCAGGCCCAACATCATCATGATCGCCGGCGGACTGGACCATGGAGAAAGAGACACCGCTCTATACAATGCGGAGAAGATTCTTACGATGGGCCTGTCTGTTCCCGTCATCTATGCCGGAAATACCGACAATCAAGATGACATCGAGGAGATCTTCGAAGAATATCCAGGCAGACTGTATATGACAGACAATGTGTATCCTCAGGTGGATGTCCTGCAGGTGGAGCCTGCAAGAAAAATCATTCAGGAAGTGTTTGAAGAGAACATCATCCATGCCAAAGGCATGGAGAAGGTCTACGAGCTGGTCAACGGCAGAATTCTGCCCACGCCGGGTGCCGTGATGGAGAGCGCAAAGGTTTTGAAGGAGGTCCTGGGGGACCTCATGATCATCGATGTGGGCGGGGCTACTACGGATGTTCATTCCGTGACCAGAGGGTCGGAGGAGATCGCAAGGATTCTCCTTTCACCGGAACCGGAAGCCAAAAGAACCGTGGAAGGGGATCTGGGGGTCTATGTGAACAGGAAGAATCTCATCGAGCGGATCGGAGAAGAGAAAATCTGTCAGGAACTGAAGATTCCCAGCATCGATCTTCATAATCTCAAACCCATACCGGAAACACCTCTGGAGAAGGAGATCATCAGAAGACTCACCAGAGAAGCGGTGTTTGCTTCCGTGGACAGGCATGCGGGCACCGTGAGGAATCTCTACGGGGAATCCTCCGGCAGGAAGAGTGTGGCGGAAGGAAAGGACCTGACGGAAGTGAAGTACATCATCGGTACAGGGGGAGCCCTCACAAGACTGGAGAACATGGAAGAGATTCTTTCCGGTATCCATCAAGAGGGCAGAGGACAGAAGCTGTATCCGAAAAAGGAAGCAGAGGTGCTTCTGGATACGGACTACCTCCTGGCTTCCCTGGGGGTTCTGTCTCTGCAGCATAGGGAAGCGGCGCTGAAACTGATGCTGAAAAGCCTGAAAATCGAGGATAAAGGAAGTGAATCTGATGTATCCGTGCATTGAAATCAATCTGGAAAAGCTGGAAGATAATTCAAGAAAGGTCAACGGACTGCTGAAACCCCTGGGCATCAGCGTCATGGCTGTGACAAAGGGGTTCACTGCAGAATCCCGGATCGTCAGAGCGATTCTGGATGGAGGAGCAGACTATATTGCCGATGCCAGAATCAAGAATCTCATCAAGCTGAAGGATCTGCCCAGAGAAAAAGTGCTTCTGAGACTGCCCATGCAAAGTGAGATCCATGATGTGGTGAAATACTGTGACTACAGCCTGAACTCAGAGCTGGACACTTTGAAGCTCATCGGAAAGGAAGCCACTTCTCTTGGCATCGTCCACAAAGTCATCATCATGGTGGATCTGGGGGATTACCGGGAAGGGATCCGGTATCACCGGGTGGAGCAGTTCGTGAAGGAAGCGGTGGAGATTGAAGGCATCGCCATCCGAGGGTTCGGAGTGAATCTCACCTGTTTCGGAGGCGTCATTCCCGAGCAGACCACCCTTCAGAGACTGGTGGAGATTTCAGAAACCATGCGGGTGAAATATGATCTCAAGATCGACATCGTCTCAGGAGGAAGTTCCTCCAGCATCTATCTCATCAATGAGGAGAACGGGATCCCCAGAGGCATCAACAATCTGAGACTGGGGGAAGTGATCCTTCTTGGCAAGGAGACCGCCTTCGGGGAGCGTTTTGATGGACTGCATGAGGATGCCTTCATTCTCAAAGCCCAGATCATAGAGCTGAAGGATAAGCCGTCGGTTCCCCATGGACGAATCGGAAGAGACGCCTTCGGGAATATCCCCCATCATCAGGACCGCGGCATCATAAGGCGTGCCATCCTGGCACTGGGAAAACAGGATGTGGACCCTTCAGGGATCATTCCCGTGAATCCGAATCTCAGCATACTCGGAGCAAGCTCTGACCACCTCATCGTGGATCTGTCGAAAGACAAGGAAGCCTATCAGGTGGGCGATATCATGTCGTTCTATGTGAAGTACGGTGGCCTGCTCAATGCCATGACCTCTCCCTATGTGGAAAAAGTCTATATCGAGAGAGAAGATCGCTGAATGGGGAGAATTTCCATAGATGAGATACATCTGCTCTTGAATTGGCCATGACAGGTGGAAAATCGCCAATGTCAATGTAGAAAATATATTTCAAACAATTCGGTATTGTGTAAATGATTACAAGCTATAATTTCGAGATTTTTTTGTTGACCGGAACTTTTCTGCCAATTTAGAAATGGTTCATTTTTATGCTGTAAAATAAGGTTTACCAATATTTTTTTAGATGACATAATGAAAGTACTGTAACGAAACTATACATATTAAAAGGAGCGATTACATTGTCAAGAATTTTTAATTTTTCTGCTGGTCCATCCATGCTGCCTGAAAGTGTACTGGAAAGAGCCGCTGCCGAGATGCTGGATTATCAGGGTTCAGGAATGTCCGTCATGGAAATGAGCCATAGAAGCAAAGTGTATGACGGCATCATCAAAAACACCGAGAAGAAGCTGAGAGAGATCATGTCCATTCCGGACAACTACAAGGTATTGTTCCTTCAGGGAGGAGCGACGCTTCAGTTCTCCATGATTCCCATGAATCTCCTGGTGAAAAACGGAAAAGCGGATTACATCGTATCGGGAAGCTTCTCCGGAAAAGCCTACAAGGAAGCGAAGAAATATGGCGAGATCAATCTGGCTGCCACAAGCAAGGAAGACAACTTCAGTCACATTCCAACTCAGGAAGAACTGAATCTTTCCAAGGATGCGGATTATCTGCACATCTGTGAAAACAACACCATTTTCGGAACCACATATAATTATCTGCCAGAAACTGCAGGCGTACCCATCGTTTCCGATATGTCCTCCTGCATTCTGTCCAAACCTGTGGATGTGTCAAAATATGGCCTGATTTACGCAGGTGCACAGAAGAACATGGGACCTGCTGGGCTTACCGTGGTCATCATCCGTGAAGACCTCGTAGGAGAGCCACAGGAGAAGACCCCTGTTCTCATGAGATTTGATGAGCTGGTGAAGGCGGAATCCATGTACAATACGCCACCAACCTATGCCATCTATATTCTGGGACTGGTTCTGGACTGGGTGGACTCCATGGGTGGACTGTCCGGCATGAAGGAGCACAATGAAAAGAAGGCTGCCCTTCTTTATGACTTCCTGGATGGAAGCAAGCTCTTCAAGACCAATGTGGTCAAGGAGAACAGATCCATGATGAACGTGACGTTCTTCACCGGAAACGAAGAACTGGATGCGAAGTTTGTGAAGGAAACCGCTGCCAAGGGATTCTCCAACCTCAAGGGTCACAGATCCGTGGGCGGCATGAGAGCATCCATCTACAATGCGATGCCGATGGAAGGTGTGGAAGCACTGGTGAAGTTCATGAAGGAATTCGAAGCTGCCAATTCATAGAAATCTGTTATTTAAGGGGGAGATCACATGATCAGAATATTAACCGCTGACGGAATGGAGCAAGGTGCCATCAGAACACTGGAAGACTTAGGCTATGAAGTCGTCAATGAGCACTACGAACTGCCGGAGCTAAATGAGAAAATCAAGGAATTCGACGTGATTGTCGTGCGTTCCGCAACCAAGATCAGAGAGCCGCTCATCGACGAAGCGCTGAAGTCAGGAAGACTGAAGCTCATCATCAGAGGCGGCGTCGGAGTGGACAACATCGATGTGAAGTATGCCGAAGAAAAAGGCATCGCCGTGAGAAATACACCCAATGCGTCCAGCGCATCGGTGGCGGAGCTTGCCATCGGACATCTCTTCACCATCGCAAGACACATGCACAGTGCCAATGTGACCATGAGAAAAGGTGAATGGAACAAGAAGAAATACAGCGGCATCGAACTTTCAGGCAAGACCCTGGGACTCATCGGATTCGGAAGAATCGCAAGAGAAGTGGCGCTGAGAGCCAATGCCCTGGGCATGAAGGTCATCTACACCAACCGAAGCGGGCATAAGCCTGAAAATGAACCCAACCGTTATGTGACCATGGAAGAGCTTTTCAAGGAAGCGGACTTCATTTCTCTTCATATGCCGAAGCTTGCGGACAAGCCGCATCTCATCGGCAAGGAAGAGATCGAAATGATGAAAGATGGCGTATATCTGGTCAATACAGCCAGAGGTGGACTCATTGACGAGGACGCACTTTGTGATGCGCTGGACAGCGGGAAGGTTTCCGCTGCAGCCATAGACGTATTCAAGGAAGAGCCTTCAAAGAATGAGAGAATCTACACCCATGACAGGATTTCTCTGACACCTCACATCGGTGCTTCCACGGAAGAAGCGCAGCTGAGAATCGGTGAAGAGATCGTGTCTATCATCAAAGCGTTTTTCGCGTAGCATAAAGGAGTAAAACCATGGCAATAATCAGACCTTTTCAGGCAGTACGGCCCCACGAAGATCTTGCGGATCGGGTTGCTGCACTACCTTATGATGTAATGAATTCAGATGAAGCAAGAGAGATGGTCAAGGACAATCCCTACAGCTTTCTCCATGTGGATAAGGCGGAAATCGATCTGGATCCATCCATAGACCATTATGACCAGAGAGTCTATGACAAAGCGCGTGAAACCCTCATGAGATTCATCGAGGAAAAAACACTGGTGAGAGAAGACAAGAAAGGACTCTACATCTATACCCTGGTGATGGATGGGCATCCTCAGACCGGTCTTGTTTCACTGGCATCCATCGATGACTATCAGAACAATGTGGTGAAAAAGCATGAGTTCACAAGAGCGGAAAAGGAAGCGGACAGAATCCGTCACGTGGATGTGACGAATTTCCACACCGGCCCCATTTTCCTGACTTATGTATATAAGGAAGAAATCACGAAGATCATTGAAGACTACAAGAAAAACCATGACCCCATCTACGATTTTGTGGCGGAAGATGGTGTAAGACACACAGCCTGGGCGATTCTGGAGGATGCGATCATTAAGACGCTTGTGGAGAAATTCAGCGGCGTGGAGTCTCTTTACATCGCAGACGGTCATCACAGAGCGGCTTCTGCTGTAAGAGTGGGCATGATGAGAAGAGAGCATAATCCCGATTATACGGGGGAGGAGGAGTTCAACTATTTCCTTTCCGTGATCTTCCCAAGCAACGAACTGAGAATCATGGACTACAATCGAGTGGTGAAGGATCTGAACGGATGCACCAGTGAAGAGTTCTTAAGAACCATCGAGAAGAACTTCACGGTGACTCCTTATGAAGGGGAAGGTCCATACAGACCCGAAGAGAAGCATACCTTCGGTATGTATCTGGACAAGAAGTGGTATAAGCTCACGGCCAAGGAGCATATCGTCTTTGATGAAGATCCGCTGAAGAGACTGGACTGCAAGATTCTGCAGGATCATCTGCTTCATCCGGTGCTCGGGATCGAAGACCCCAGAGTGGACAAGAGAATCGACTTCGTAGGCGGAATCAGAGGCCTGGAAGAGCTGGAAAGAAGAGTGGCGAAGGATATGAAGGTGGCATTTTCCATGTATCCTACAACCATCATGGATCTGGTTTCCATTTCCGATGCGGGCATGGTCATGCCGCCCAAATCCACCTGGTTTGAACCGAAGCTGAGAAGCGGACTGTTCCTCCATGATCTGGACTAGAGAAGAAATTTTGTGACAGAAAGACTGCCTGAGTGCGACTCCCCATGAAGGAGACGTCAGGCGGTCTTCTTTTCTTTTTGGCGGTCTCAGCGGGGACAACTGTTTTTCTATGCAAGGGAGAACATTATGGTTTATAATGTTTAGAGTATCAGATGGAGGACGAATAGATGAAAAATAAAGCTGTGATTCTGGGTTCGAATTATTATATAGGATTGTCAATCATCAGATGTCTTGGAAAAGAGGGCATCCATACGGTGGCCATGGATTATGCCAGGGAGAACACCTATGGGGCAGATTCGAGATATCTTAAGGAACAGATAATCGTTCCTCATTACAAGAAGAATGAACAGCAGCTGCTGCAGTTCATGGTGGACTATGCAAAGAAAGAAAAAGAAAAGCCTGTGCTTTATCCCAGTGGAGACCCTTATGTGGAATTCATCGACAGAAATTTCGATGCCCTGAAGGAGTGGTATCTCTTCCCCATGGATGTCAAAGGGAAATGGACGGACATCATGATGAAGGATACCCTGGAAAAGCTGGCAGTGAAATACGGCATGCCCATTCCGGAAAGTGTGGAGCTGAACGATCCGGCTATTTTCGAGAAGGTGGAGAGAAGCATCGGATATCCCTGTATCTTAAAGCCTACGGAATCCACCATGTTTGTGGCGAAGTTCCGTGTGAAGAACTTCATTCTCCACAGCAGCGAAGAGCTCACGAAGTACAGAGGCATCATACAGGAAAGCGGGCTGGATGGGGTCGTTCAGAGAATCATCCCAGGCTTTGATGATCACATGTACACCTACGATGCCTATCTGGACAGAAATTCCGAGGTGACCCACTGGATGACCTGTCAGAAGCATAGACAGTTTCCCATCAATTTCGGCGCATCCGTGTACACAGAGCAGAGGCTGGTTCCGGAGCTTCATGAGATGAGCAGAGAATTCTACAGGAATATCGGATATAAGGGCTTCGGAGAAATAGAATACAAAAAAGATGAGACGACCGGAAAATACTACCTCATCGAGATCAATACGAGAACCACGAATCTCAACAGTCTTCTGGAAAAAGCGGGGGTGAATTTCCCGCTGCTGGCCTACAAGGAAATGACCGGGGAGACGATTGAAAAGGAAAACAGGACCTATGATACCAGAATCCATTTCCGATACCTCTACGAGGATCTTCTGGCCATCAGAGAGTATGTCCGTGCCGGGCAGCTTACAAAGGGCCAGATTATGAAGTCTCTCTTCAGGCGCAAAGCCCCAGCAATCTGGAGTTTCACCGATCCGAAACCCTCCTTCGGTTTTCTGAAGATGGTCTATGGAAAGGTAAGGAAAAGATCCGGCCGGTCCTGAAGAAGGATTGAAAAAAAGTAGGATAAATAATCCTTCATTTAGTGTTGACTTCAGGAAGGTTTTCCTTTAAAATTAACTGTGTTGCTCGTAGATTCAGTTTTACGAGCAGCCTATATGGAGAGGTGGCCGAGTGGTCGAAGGCGCACGCCTGGAAAGTGTGTATCGGGGAAACTCGATCATGGGTTCAAATCCCATCCTCTCCGCCATTACCGTGCTAGACGGGGAGTTAGCGGTGCCCTGTAACCTGCAATCCGCTATAGCAGGGTGTAATCCCTAACCGAGGCTTGAACTTTCAGGGTCTGACCCTTAAAAGTGACGTTGATAAGTGGGTCCCACGCAACGGATGTCTATGAACCTCGTCAGGACCGGAAGGTAGCAGCGATAAATAGAATTTTTCGTGTGCCGTGGCAAACCTATTTTGAGTTTACTGTTCGGGTAACGCTTGAACGTTTACTGAACGGAGTTAGGTGCACGGTTTTAATTGAACAAGAAGCAATCCTCTGTCTGAAGTCAGGCAGAGGATTTTTTGACTTTTCATAGATTATTCCACAGGTGCGGCAATTCCCCTGAGCTCATATCTGCAGAGCTTTTCGATCTTGTACAGGTAGTCGCTGATGCTCTCCAGGGTGGAAAGCATCTCCAGATAGACAAGAGAAGCATCCAGGGAGCATTCCTCATTCTCGAGACGATGGACATGACGGATGCTGTAGCTTTCCAGCTTGAGATCGATGGAGGTGTGCAGCTCCTTCATCGCAGTGAAGTCCGCTTCTCTGTAGCTGCTGAGATTCGAACAGGTCTTCCCGTACATCTCATCCAGAAGCGCACTGACTTCTTTCATTTCGTCCAGTGCGTTCTCCGTGAAGAACATCTCTTTGTCAAACCGCTCTTTCTGAAGTTCCATGAGGTGGCTGGTGTGATTGGCCATGCGTTCCAGATATTTTGCGCCTTTTATGATGCCAGGAAGCATAATGGACTGGGTTTCGCTGAGGGTTCTTTTGGACAGTGCAATCATGTAGTTGGTCAGATCCTTCTGCAGGAGTACGACGTTTTTCTCCATGGGCGCAATCTCTTTCAG
>RZYZ01000338.1 GCA_009930125.1 Clostridia bacterium
GAATGAAGGGTGCAGAGATGTTGTTAATTATGCGTCTACATTTGTTCACAAAAAAGAAGAGGAGTGGTAGTTTTCACTTATTCAAACTTCAAAGTATAATTCAATGTTTATTTTGGAAATGATCCAAACACGAAAGGTATTTGGATCTATATGGAAAGTATAGGAGATCCTCGAGCTTTTTTATCTGCTGCAAGAGAAGTCGCTTTGACAAAACCTATAATTGTCATTAAGGCCGGAAAAACAAAGGAATCGGCCAAGGCCGCTTACTCCTATATCCGGGCACACAGTGAAGAACTGGGCGTCAAGAGCAAATTCTACAAGGACCAGGATATCCATGTGCACGTGCCCGAAGGCGCAGTGCCCAAGGATGGACCTTCCGCTGGTGTCACCATGACCACGGCGCTGGTTTCCGCCCTCACAGGCAGAAAAGCCAGGCACAATGTGGCCATGACAGGAGAAATCACCCTCACGGGCAGAGTGCTCCCCATCGGAGGCCTCAAAGAGAAATCTCTTGCAGCGGCAAGAGCGGGCATCGATACCATCATTATTCCGGAAAAGAACAAGTTCGACATGGAAAAGCTGCCACAGTCGATTCTGTCGAAACTCACGTTCATTCCGGTGAAAGAGGTCAATGAAGTACTGGAGAAAGCACTTTTGGAGGTGGAATAATCTATGATCAAGATCAAACACGCGGATTTCATCACTTCTGCAGTGAGGAAAAACCAGTACCCTGAAACAGGGTATCCCGAGGTGGCTTTCGTAGGACGTTCCAACGTGGGGAAATCCACCATCATCAATGCCATCACCAACAGAAGAAAGCTTGCGAAAGTATCCAACACACCCGGTCGCACGAGACTTGTGAATTTCTTTCTCATCAATGAAGGAGCCATGCTGGTGGACCTTCCTGGTTACGGATATGCGAAAATCTCCAAGACCGAAAAGGCCGCCTGGGGGAAGATCATTGAAGACTACATCAACAGCAGTCCCCATCTGAAGAGATTCGTGCTTCTGGTGGATTCCAGGCATAAACCTACAGCGGATGACATCGCCATGATGGAGTACTTCCGCTACTTTGAAAAAGATGTGGTGGTCATCGGAACGAAGCTGGATAAGCTCAAGAGAAACGACATCAGAAAGAGCGAGAAGCTCATCCGGGAAACCCTGGAGCTCACGGAGAACGATCAGCTGATTCTATATTCCTCCACATCCAAGGAGAATCTCCAGTCCGTCATCGACCTGGTATTTCACGATATTCTTCCGGAGGATGAATAGAAGAGGCAGAAAGAGAGCATAATGGGAGTGTAATAAATAACTCCATTTCATTACAGGGAAAAGCACCTTTGCGCAAGAAGACGCAGAGGTGCTTTTTTCCGGTTTCAGGCAATGTGAATGTTCTGGTCTAGATCCGTCAAAAGAAGCTCAGTATCACGCTGGTGTGTGATAGCTGAGCTTCTGCATTATATCATCTTCTGTTTCGGGATCCGTCAGGAGTTTTTCTTCTGACACTCCGGGCAGGTACCGTAGAAATAGAGCCTGCTGGACTCGATGAGGAAGCTCTCGTTTCCGGAGACGGCTTCCATGACCCGATCCGTAGGCACGTTCATCATGTCGAATACGGTGCTGCAGTGGTTGCACTGAAAATGCGCATGTTCTTCCATGAAGGCGTCGTATCGGAAGTTGCCTTCTCCAAGATTCAGTTCCTGTACCAGCTCCACCTTGCAGAGGGTCTTCAGTGATTTGTACACCGTGGCCAGGCTCATGGTCGGAAACTTCTCTATGAGTGCCGAATAAATGGTTTCTGCAGAAGGATGCTGCTTGGTGCCCAGAAGGTATTCATAGACAGCAATCCTCTGGGGGGTCAGTTTTAATCCTTTGTTCTTGAAAGTTTTCGTTATGCTGTACAATTTTACGCTGCTACTCAAAATATGGACAACTATCCATATCGAGACTTTTACTGCTTCATCCTGTATGCTTTCGCCTCAGTTTCCTGAGCTGCTACTCACAAGTTCCTGTACAGTCCACAGTCGTAAATTCCCGACTAGCCATCGGTACACATCTACA
>RZYZ01000069.1 GCA_009930125.1 Clostridia bacterium
ACATGAAGTCCATGAAATTACACTGGAGAATGCAAATGGAATCAGTGTGAGCTTCCTGACCTATGGAGGAATCATCACGCGCGTGATGGTTCCGGATAATGAAGGATGCTTTGAAAATATCGTACTCGCCTATGAGGATTACAAGGATTATCTGAAGAATCCGGGCCATCTGGGATCGATCATTGGAAGGACTGCAGGGCGAATCAGAAACGCCCAGTTTACTTTAGATGGCAGGAAGTACACATTAGCGAAGAACTATGGTGAGAATTCTGGTCATGGTGGTAATCGTGGATTTGATAAGCATGTTTTCACCTGCGATATCCTGGAATCGGAAAGCGCAGTAGAAGCGAAGCTTTTTAGAATATCACCTCATCTAGAAGAAGGATATCCTGGAGACTTGCATGTCACAGTGAAATACTCTCTGAGTGAAGAGAATATTTTCAAGATTGAGTACCATGGAACTTCTTCAGAGAATACTCTTTTCAACATGACGAATCACAGTTATTTCAATCTTTCAGGTTCGTTCAGAGAGAGCATCAAATATCATGAGCTTTTCATAGATGCGGATCATTTTGCAGAGATTGATGAAACCAAAGCGCCTACGGGTGTTCTGACCAGTGTTCAGAATACTCCCTTTGATTTTCGCTTCATGAGAGAAATCGGAGAAGAAATGAGTACTGAAAACGAGCAGCTGAAAATTGCTAACGGATACGACCATGCTTTTCTGCTTAAGAAGAATCCAGGAACAAAAATCAGGCTTGCCCATCGACACACAGGAAGGGTGATGGAAATCGAGACAGACAATCAGGCAGTGGTGGTGTATACGCAGAACTATACCCAAGGGCAGATCATTCAGGGAGGATATGCTCTGGAGCCATACAGATCCATTGCTCTGGAGGTTAAGAAACTACCCATCGGAAGAGAGGAAGCCTTCAAGGAGTACTCCATGCTTTCTGCTGAGCAGACCCAGGTGACAACCACCAGGTTTAGATTTAAAGTGGAACAGCAGAATGAAGGAATATACGGTGATATTTAACATTTTTCTCGAGACAGATATAGAGAATAGTTTTATAATTAGGGAGAAAAGAGTATTATATATAATAGGAAGAGATTCGCACAGATAAGAACGAATTGTTAAATTAATTGCAATAAATGATGAAATGGTTCACATTATGAAAATTAATGTAGAATATCTTTATTTTTACAATGTAATGGATGTGATAAGTCATTTGTGATTTTTTGTGTAAATTGACTTCACGCTTAAAATATGTCACATTATATAGGTTAGTGTATTGGAACAATAAGTTTTCAATGCATCTCTTTACGTTAAAAAACTGACTAATGGGGGAGGAGGAGCATTATGAAGAAACTGATCAAGGAAATTGTTGGAGCAGATGAGAACGCAAGAGAAAGACTACAGGAAGTCAAGGAAGAGCGTGCACAGGCAGTAGCGAAAGTCATGGAACTGCGTCCGGAAATTGAAGCGCGTTTCAAGAAAGAGGCTGAAGACAGAGTTCATCAGCATAGAATCAAGCTGGATAATGAATATGAGAAGAAATCGCTTCAGTATTCAGTCCAGTACGAGAAATCTCTGGAACAACTCATTGATCGCTTCAATAAAAATAAGGAAACATGGGTGGAGTCGATTTATGACAGATGCCTTGATTCTTAACGGTTGAAGAGAAGGGAGTTAAACTGATGAGCAATATTAACAGTCCTGCTCTAGCAGCAAAGGCGAAAGCCATGTATGGGCAAAGACTGAAAAAAGAAGATTATGAGGAACTTCTCCGAAAAGGTTCTGTTGGTGAAATAGCAGGTTACCTGAAGAATGAAACAGAATACGGGTCAACCATGCGAGACATTTACGAGAATAGGATTCATAGAGGTCAGCTGGAAGGACTTATTCGTCAGAATATGTATGAAAAGATCGAGAAGCTTCTGAGATTTTCCATGCTGACGAAAAACAGATTTTATAGAATGAACATCGTGAAAAGAGAGATTGAAATCATTCTCCTTGCACTGCGTTCCATCATGCCAGACAAAATGGAAGATGATGAAACTTACGATGTGATGGTTCGAGATATCCCCATATCACTTTCGGATTATTTTTCTTTCGACGTGAATGAAATCTCTGAAATCATGACTTACGAAGATATACTGGATATATTAAGCAAGACACCTTATCAGAGAATCATACGACCCTATCAGGTGGAGAAAGGGGAAAAGATTGATTTTACCTCTATTGAAAGAGATCTTTACAGTTATTACTATAAATATGTCTTTGAGGTCATTGATGAGAACTTTTCGGGCAAGAAAAGGAAAGAGCTTACAGAAATCTACAGAACACAGATTGAACTGCTCAATATCATCAAGATTTATCGTTTCAAGAAATTTTTCAAGGTGACAAACGACCAGATCAGAAAATCCATGGTAAGGCTGAAATCTAGAATGAGCGATGCATTCATCAATGAACTCATCGAGGAACCAACAGCGGAAGGAGTTCTCCAGAGACTGGAGGAGTCCAAATATAACCTGTATGTGGATGATCTGGATTATACTTATATCGAGTATTATGCAAATGAAATCAGATATAATCTCGCAAAGCGGTATATGCATTTTTCCATTGAATCTCCTATCGTTTTCACTGTTTATTCGATTCTTCTGGAGATTGAAATTACCAATATCATAAACATTGTTGAAGCAATTCGATATGACACTCCTAGAAGTGAAATCGAAAAACTGCTTATTTATTAAGAAAGGGGGGACCTGAATGGCCATCGCAAAAATGAAATTAATCAATATTGTGGCAGATAATGAATATCTGGATGAAGTACTGGCACGATTCATCGAGCTGGATGATTTTCATCCTGAACCGGCAAGTAAGCTTGCGGGTACGGTACATGGACTGACCACACTTTATTACGAGAATCCATATCTGAAGATGCTGAATCGAATTAAGGAAATTGAAGCGGATATGGGACTGAAAATCGATAAAAGAGAAGTCGATGTTCAGCAGTGTGATCTGGAGAGAATCAGCAGATTCATAGAAAGAACACACGATAAATTCGATCAGATCGATTCGAATATGAAAGAAATCAAACTCCTGATTCAGGAAGATGAAGATGCTCTGAGGCAGGTGAAGAATATCGAATCTCTCGATATTTCGCTGGATGATCTGTTCTCCTGTCGTTATCTGAACAGCCGTGTGGGACGTCTTCCGCTGGACAGCGAGGAAAAACTGAGATTCTACAACAACAGACCATTTATATGGAATTCCTTCAGCAGAGACAACAATTACAGCTGGGGAATCTATATCACAAGTGAGGAATACAAAAGAGAAGTGGACAATGTGTTTTCCTCTCTGTATTTTGAGAGAATCCATATTCCGGACTTTGTTCATGGAACTCCTGAAGAGGCGAAAGAAAACCTTGTTCAGGAGATTGCAAGCCTGAAGAAGGATCTGAAGATACTGGAAGAAAGCAAGAAGGAACTGCTCGAAAGAACAACAGATCGTTACTCGATTTTCACATCTGTTCTGGAGCATGTGAGCAAGATATTCGAAGCAAGAAAGTATGTCATTGGCCTTGGAGGAAGATTCTCCATCACAGGTTTCATGGCAAAGGATGATATCGCTGGACTGGAGAAGAAATTCGAAGATCTTGAAGCTGTGGAGATAGAAGTAAGACCTGCCAGCAACGACAAGAGACTTACACCTCCGACGAAGCTCAAGAACGGCTGGTTCTCTGAACCATTTGGGATGTTCGTGGAGATGTATGGGGTTGCAAACTACAAGGACATTGATCCTACACCTTTTGTTGCACTGACCTATACACTACTGTTTGGCATCATGTTCGGAGATGTGGGTCAAGGACTTGTACTCGCGCTGCTGGGCTGGCTCATGTATAAATTCAAGGGAATGAAGCTTGGTGCAGTAGGTATAAGAATCGGTATCTCCTCTGCGATCTTCGGATTGCTTTATGGCTCTGTTTTCGGAAACGAGCATCTGCTGGATCCGTTCTTCATTAATGTGCTGGGACTTCCAGGAAAGCCGATTCATACCATGGATCCAGGCTTCACCATGACGCTGCTGTTATCAGCCATAGCCATCGGAGCTGTACTGATTATTGTAACGATTGGAATGAATATCTACACCAACTACAAGAGAAACCATATCGTGGAAATGCTTTTGTCACATAATGGTATTGCAGGAATCGTTCTGTATACATTTGCCATTGGTGGTGCAGGGCTCATGCTGAGTGGTATCGCAAATCTTTTCAATCCAGTGACACTTACTTTATTCGTAGGACTGCCTCTTCTGCTCATGTTCCTGAAGGAGCCTCTGGAAAGAAGAGTTCATGGAGAGAAGATGTTCCCGAATGGCTTTGGTGGGTTCTTCACAGAAGCGTTCTTCGAACTCTTTGAGATCATTCTTTCCTACATCACAAATACCATGTCCTATATGAGAGTAGCAGGATTCGTCCTTTCTCATGCAGGTATGATGCTTGTGGTATCCAGTCTGATGGAAATGACCGGAAATGCTGGACCAATAGTCTTCGTCTTCGGTAATCTCTTTGTTATGGCCCTTGAAGGACTGATTGTTGGAATTCAGGTGCTAAGACTTGAGTTCTATGAAATGTTCTCCAGATATTACACTGGAGATGGCATCCCATTCAAATCATTAAAAGAAACTTTATAGTGGAGGATTAAATTATGTTAAATATTTTTGAATTACTTATCCCAATGGTGCTCATCGTTCTGATTTCATTACCACTCATCAAGGTCTTCAGAGGAAAGATCAGTGGACAGTCTGCCAAGACCAGACTAATCAGTCATATTGTCATGTTCTTTGTTGTGATCGTCGGATCTGTGATCTTCTCTGCTGGTGATTTATCAGTACTTGCTGCAGAAGAAACAGCAACCGCTGCTAACGGAATCATGGGTACCAATGCACAGGGTCTTGGATTCATCAGTGCTGCCCTGGCTACAGGAATGTCAGCATTAGGTGCTGGTATCGCCGTTGCTGCTGCAGCTCCTGCTGCGATCGGTGCATTCTCAGAGAATGAAAAGAACTTCGGTAAGTCCCTGATCTTCGTTGCGCTGGGTGAAGGTGTTGCGATCTATGGACTGCTGATTTCCATCCTGATCATCAATAAGCTATAAAAGTGATAAGGAGGTTTCCATGAAGTTTTTCCTGATAAGCGATAACATCGATACCCAAATGGGAATGCGTTTGGCTGGAATCGAAGGAGTTGTTGTCCATGAGCGACACGAAGTTCTGATGGAACTTGAGAAAGCGATGCATAATGAAGAAATTGCCATCGTGCTTATTACAACAAAACTCATTGAAACCTGTCCAGAGGTTATTTCCGAATTGAAACTAAGACAGCTCAAACCGCTGATCGTTGAAGTTCCAGATCGTCATGGGAAACACAAAATCGGTGAAACCATAGACAGATATGTGAGTGAAGCCATCGGCGTGAAATTATGAGGTGATAAGAATGCAGTATAATACGATTGAAGAGCTGGAAGAGTATTTTAAAGGCGAAATTGAGAGAGTTTCTCAAAACGAGATAAAGAAAATCCAGAAGGAAATTGAAAATATCAAGGACAAGAATATCAAGGAACTGGAAGAGACTGCCAGAAGCAATGCGGAAATCATTGTAAGTCAGGAAGTCAAATCCATGGACAGCGAACACGCAATCTCCCTGAGCAGAATGGCTGATGACAACCAGAAAAAGCTGATGAAAAAGAGGCAGAATCTGATCAACAACCTTTTTGTGGAAATCAGAGAGAAGCTTATAGGATATACAAAGACGAGTGACTATAAGGAAAAGATGAAAGAGAAAATCAGTCTGCTGAGCAGTCAGTATCATTCTGACGGTTTATTAAGACTGTCAGAAAAGGATATGAGCCTCGCAGGTGAGCTTAGTGAAAGCTTTGGTGGACAGATTACGGTGAAGCCGGATGAAAGCATCGAAATCGGAGGGTTTATACTCGAATTTCATCAAGATAGAATCATTATCAATGAAACCTATGATGCAAGGCTGATAGAAGAAAGAGAAATGTTTTATGCCAATTCTGAACTGATAATTGGTTAAGTTCACAGGGCATTGTATGAAATGCGAAGAGGTGATAATTTGAGTGATAATAAAATATATTCCATCAATGGTCCCGTTATTACGGTAAAAGATACCAGAGATTTCGAAATGCTTGAAATGGTTTATGTAGGACACAATGAGCTGCTGGGAGAGGTCATCTCCATCAGCAAGGAGTATACTACAATTCAGGTATATGAGAGCACAACGAGTCTGAAACCAGGGGAACCAGTGTTTACAACTGGTACACCCATCTCAGTGACACTGGGGCCTGGTATCATGAAGAACATCTTTGATGGAATCGAGAGACCCTTAAAAGACATTGCAATGAAATCTGGAGCGTTTATTGAACCAGGAAGCAATGTGGAAGCTCTGGATAATAAGAAAATGTGGGATGTCACACTTAAGGTGAAAGTGGGCGATCAGCTGCTGCCTGGCCAGATCTATGGTGTGGTTCCAGAAACGAGACTGATTGAACATAGGCTGATGGTGCCTCCAGCACTCTCAGGAACCGTAATCGAGGTTGCTGAAGATGGAAAGTACACCATAAACGACTGTGTCGTGAAGATCAAAGATGAGAATGATGTAACCCATGAACTCACGCTGATCCAGAAATGGCCGATCAAAACACCAAGACCCATCAAAAAAAGACTGCCGATCTCCATTCCTCTGATTACAGGACAGAGAGTCATTGACACGCTGTTTCCTATAGCAAAAGGTGGAACGGCTGCGATTCCAGGCGGTTTCGGAACTGGTAAAACCATGACCCAGCATCAGCTGGCAAAATGGTGTGATGCCGATATCATCGTCTATGTGGGATGCGGTGAGCGTGGTAATGAGATGACCCAGGTTCTGGAAGAGTTCTCAGAACTTATAGATCCAAAGTCAAACAGACCGCTTCTGGAAAGAACGGTTCTGATTGCCAACACATCCAATATGCCGGTGGCTGCGAGAGAAGCCAGTATCTATACAGGCGTAACCCTTGCTGAATACTATAGAGACATGGGCTATCACGTTGCCATGATGGCGGACTCCACATCAAGATGGGCGGAAGCACTACGTGAAATCAGTGGTAGACTTGAAGAAATGCCTGCGGAAGAAGGTTTCCCTGCATATCTTCCCAGCCGAATTGCGCAGTTCTATGAGAGAGCAGGATATGTTGAGAATCTGAACTTTTCGGAAGGTTCTGTTTCCATCATCGGAGCTGTTTCTCCACAGGGAGCAGACTTTTCGGAGCCTGTAACACAGAATACCAAAAGATTTGTCCGATGCTTCTGGGCGCTGGATAAGCAGCTGGCTTATATCAGGCATTATTCCGCGATCAACTGGAACCAGTCCTACTCGGAATACATTGTGGATTTATCAAGATGGTACAACAAGAACATCAGTCCGAGATTCCTGGTAAACAGAAAGGAAATTACTACACTACTGGCTGAGGAAAATAAGCTTATGGAAATCGTAAAGCTCATCGGTAGTGATGTACTTCCGGACGATCAGAAGCTTGTCATTGAAATTGCAAAAGTGATCAGAGTAGGATTCCTGCAGCAGAATGCATTCCATAAAGATGACACTTATGTGCCGCTGGAAAAGCAGATGAAGATGATGGATGTGATCCTCTACCTGAACAAGAAATCCAGAGAGTATCTGGTTTCAGGAAAATCACTGAACATGCTGCTCGGAACCGGTATATTCGAAAAGATAACCAGAATGAAATATGACGTGCCCAATGACGATATTGGAAAGCTTGATGATTATTTCCGTCTGATTGAGAATGCAATAGCCAAGGTATATTAAACTGAAAGGAGGAAATCAATTGAGCCTTCAATATTTAGGACTAAGTGAAATAAACGGTCCATTGGTCATTCTCGACAATGTTGAGAATGTGGGATTTGAGGAAATGGTAGAAATCTCGATGGATGACGGCACGAACAAAATGGGACGTGTGGTCCAGATCGAGGGGAAGAGGGTAGTCGTACAGGTTTTTGAAGGTACGAACAGACTCTCACTGAAAAACACAAAGACGAAATTTATTGGCAAACCTATGGAAATACCGCTTTCCAAGGAAGTGCTTGGAAGGATCTTCAACGGCTCCGGAAAACCCATAGATGGGCTTGGCAAAGTATTCGCTGACAAAACAGCGGATATCAATGGACTGCCGCTGAATCCGGTATCCAGAGTTTATCCAAGAAACTACATCAATACCGGTATTTCGAGTATAGATGCACTGACAACTCTGATCAGAGGTCAGAAGCTTCCAATATTCTCCGGTTCAGGAATGCCTCATAATGAGCTTGCTGTACAGATTGTAAAACAGGCGAAGATTTCTGAGGGAGATGGAAAGAACTTTGCAGTTGTATTTGCTGCAATGGGTGTAAAGAACGACGTGGCAGATTACTTCAAGAGATCTCTTGAAGAAGCTGGCGTAATGGAAAATGTTGTGATGTTCATCAATCTGTCAGATGACCCCATCATTGAGCGTACCATCGCTCCACGATGTGCATTGACAGTGGCTGAATATCTTGCATACGAGCATGACATGCACATACTTGTAATTCTTACAGACATGACATCTTATTGTGAAGCTTTAAGAGAATTTTCAAGCAGTAAAGGTGAAATTCCAGGCAGAAAGGGATATCCAGGGTATTTATATTCTGATTTATCATCCTTATACGAAAGAGCCGGTATCATCGAGGGAGCAAAGGGTTCAGTAACCCAGATTCCGATCCTGACAATGCCAAATGACGATATTACGCATCCGATTCCGGACCTTACCGGGTATATCACAGAAGGACAGATCGTGCTTGACAGAGAGCTTCATCAGATGGGTGTTTACCCGCCTGTAGGAATTCTGCCATCTCTTTCAAGACTTATGAAGGATGGAATCGGTGATGGATACACCAGAATCGACCATTCATCGGTGGCAAACCAGCTTTTCGCCTGTTATGCAAAAGTGCAGGATGCAAGAAGTCTTGCCTCTGTAATCGGCGAAGAGGAGTTAAGTGATGTAGACAAACAGTATATCGAGTTCGGTAAACTGTTCGAAGCTGAATTTCTTGCACAGGGAATGGAAAGCAATCGAGATGTCATAGAAACACTTGAACTGGGATGGGATCTGCTGTCCATTCTTCCTAAACCGGAGCTTGACAGAATCGACTCGGAAATCCTTGAAAAATATCACAATCATGAACGAGCGTTCAAGCGATTTGATCTGACTGAAAGGACGATCATCAAAGAGCTCGCAACGGATGGTGAGTAATTATGGCAAATAAGCAAGTTTTTCCTACAAAGGGAAATCTGATGGCGATCAAGAAGTCCAATGCGCTGGCGAAAGTCGGGTTTGACCTGATGGACAGAAAAAGAAACATACTCATAAGAGAAATCATGTCTAATCTGGATGACATCAAGAAACTGAGAGACGAGATTTCGGTCGTTTTCGGGAAAGCCTATCAGGCATTGCAGGAAGCGAACACCACACTGGGTATCATTTCAGATCTGACCAATATGGTTCCCATAGATGATGGGATTTCCATGACCTATCGCAGTGTCATGGGTGTGGAAATACCGAAAGTCATCTATGAGAACAAACCATTGAAACTGACCTATGGCATGGAACGAGCCAATACGAAATTCGACTATGCTTATCGTATGTTTCACGAGGTGAAGCACCTTACGGTTGTCTTGGCAGAAGTGGAGAACAGCGTGTACAGACTGGCCAATGCCATCAGAAAATCACAGAAACGAGCCAATGCGCTCCAGAATATTGTGATTCCTGAGTTTGAAGAGAACATCAAATTTATTACAGAAGC
>RZYZ01000339.1 GCA_009930125.1 Clostridia bacterium
AATTGGGGAACTGAAGACTAATATCTTTATTTCATAACCTCACGCCACTTGTGGGTATCCATGCCAGCTCCTTCGAGCATATTCAGCATCAGCTCGTATGAAGCCTTCTTCTTTGCCAGCACCTTGGTGACTGCGCTTCCAAAGCCATAGTACCCATCCGAATGGCAAGTAACAGTCCATTTGTTTCCGTGGTTCGTGTATTCATACACAGGCTTCTCGTCCAGGTACTTTTTCTGATAAAGCTCCTGCACCTGATTGATGCTGTTTTCAAGATCAGGCTGAATATCGGCTTCATGCAGATTTCTCCATAGCCCTTGGTACATGATATCGTTGTAGGCCCGGTTTGCCGCTTCTTCCCTTGCCTGGCTTCGGGTTTCACCCTCCACGCTCAACAGTCTGGATGTTTGAACACCCTTGTCGTTCTTCGGGACACTGAACTGGATTTCGCATCGATACCTACCGTTAGATGTATCATAGATTTTGTATGTCGGAATATGCCCGAATCTCTTCTGATGCCAGGCGTTGAATTCATCGTAATATGACTTGATCAAGAATCCCTCGAATGATGTGTCCATCTGGATGCATAACAGCTCATCAACCACCTTCTCGATGGTCGGCATGTCCCAGTTGCAATCCATGACCACAGCGCCGATCAGGGCCTCCATCATATCCTCAAGGGATGAATCAGTCTCCTTCTCACCCGTTCCATAAAGGATAAACTGTCCAAGTCCAAGCTCCCTCGCCCTTGCTGCCAGGGATTCCTGTGATACGAACTGCTGCCTTACCTTGGTGAGCTCGCCTTCATCATATTTGCTCTGGAATGGGGAATCGAAACTGATGTAGTCATGATGCGCACAGTGCTTGAACATTTCCTTTGTTACAACGGTGGAAAGAACTGTGTCTCCCAGGAACTCCAATTCCTCGGAACAGGCATCAAGCCCATACTCGATCTGGAATGCACGTCTTGTAAAGGCCTGACGGAGCAGGTTCTGGTTTTTGAATTCGTAAGAGAGAACAGACTGAATCGATTTGGCCGGTTCCGCAGTTGGGATGCGCAGGAGATTCACATAAGCGGTCAATTCCTCGCGCCACGCCTCAATGTCGAAACGATCATCCCAGTATACTTCGCCCATCTCCGGGTAGAAGTCATCTACTTCCGGCCTATACTTTCTATTCAGCACACCGTCGTCCACAAGGGAGTCGTAGTAGTCCTTGATGGCAAGCAGGTTCTTCATCTGGTCGGTTCCACGCCAATCCAGGTTCTCGTCATACTTGACACCGTAGAACTTTGGTTCCGGCCATGCGCAGTTCTCCGGCCAGGGTTTCTTGTAGCTCTTTGTTTTGCTCTGAAGCAGATCCTTAATCATAAAAAATCCTCCTAAAATTTCTTAGGAGGCATGACAGTATTATTTTGTCTGCAATCGCACCATGGGGATAACTATTCTCGATACCTATCTCCGGTGC
The DNA here is from genome assembly GCA_009930125.1 of Clostridia bacterium. GTDB lineage: Bacteria > Bacillota > Clostridia > Clostridiales > Clostridiaceae > Proteiniclasticum. The sequence continues at coordinate 1,465 of RZYZ01000339.1, forward strand.
ACAAACTACTAATACCATAACAACACTATTTCAACGCTACGACTCTGCCTGAAGGAGGAGTAATCCAACCTATCAACCAGGACTGTATACGCTGAGATAAATGTCTCATGCCTACCAATAATATATTACCATATTCTTTGTCTTTTTTCAAGCCGGGTGCAAGAATGTGAGAACAGGTGCAAGAGTGTGAGAACACTTCACCGCTGCATGATATGTTCTTCACTGTTGCACGATACCCACACCGCTGTGCTTATCAACACCGCTGTGCTTATTCTGCACTGCCGCACCATATATCAAAAGAAAAAGCCCACCGGAGCTATTATTCCGATGAGCTTCTCATCTTGTTTTCCACACGCTGCTTCTCCTCTCCAATCCGCTTCGTCTTCCAACCATCTACTTTTCAAAAAAAAAGCAGAAAAGAGCACACTCCACAGCAGTGGAGAAGGAAAATAGAAGTGGAAATAAAGAAAAACAGGAGCTTTCTTTATTGGGCGGTCATACTCTTCCATACAGAAGAGCAAATTCTCTTCTCATCCGCTCCTACTCAACCACGCCACCCTCTATAAAAAATATAGAGGAAAAAAGGAAAG
>RZYZ01000070.1 GCA_009930125.1 Clostridia bacterium
GTATATCGCCAGCAAGCACGCCGTCACAGGCATGACCAAAAGCGCAGCGGTGGAGTATTCCGAAGCCGGAATCAACATCAACTCCATTGCGCCAGGAGCCATTCTGACACCCATGGTGGAAGGATCTTTCAAGCAGATCAATCCGGATAATCCGGAGGAGGCCCAGAAGGAATTCGCCAAGAGAAATCCGGCAAGAAGACTGGGACAGCCGGAAGAGGTAGCCAAGGTCGTCGCATTTCTGCTCTCAGATGATGCATCCTATGTCAACGGTCAGGTCATCGCCATCGATGGAGGACAGTCGATACTCTACTAGGACAGTGAGAAGTGAAAACTGAAAAAAGAAGATCAGAGAAAGAAGGCCGGTTTCCATATGGAAGCCGACCTTCTTTCTCTTGTCTATATACTTTCATAAATCAGGGGTCCTTCTTTACCCCTGATATCCTGCAAAAGGTTCTCCGAGGATGTCTTCCAGTGCATGAAGAATGTCTTCATCCTCTCCTACATATAAGACGATGAGATTGTCTGTCTTGAAGAAATGCGGGTAGGAGACCCAGCTGATTTCCACGGAATCCTTACCATTGTGATACCCTGTGCCGCCTTCATCGAGGAAGGAGGCATCTTTTTCCATACTGCTCCCGCTATCATAAAGATAAACAGTGATGTGTTCCGTTTCGTTCACAGTGAGCCATCTGCGCTCCCCTTGAAGAATGTCCTTGTCCGTCTCTTCTGCAGTGACGCTGAAATCCATCTCTTCAAGCTGAGTCATGAAATCCACATAAGCATCTTCCGGGATTTCTTTCGCGCAAGAAAGCATTGTGAGGGTCAGCATAAACAGGATGAGAATGGTTGCGGTTTTTTTCATAGGAACCTCCTTGAGATGCTGTTTTTTCTATAGTATAGGGCATCAAAAAGCGTCTGGGGTATCAATAACGTAACAGAAAAAGCAATCTGTCTGCGGAAAATACCAGGGAACTTGATGCACATCAAGGAGAGTTTCTTTCTTTCCTTCTACAATAGAGACAAGAAAGAAAAAAGACATGGGAGGAAAAAAGAGATGAGAATCATCATGAAATACAAAAATCAGATTACAGCACTTTCCTTTATCCTGATCCTGACAGGGATCCTTGCAGGAAATGCGGGCATGGAGGCAGCAAGAAATATTGCGCTGATCACCGCAACGGTTATTGCGAGCATACCCATCGGCATGAAGGCGTTTCAGAGCCTTAGAATGAAAGCCTTCAGTATTGAGCTATTGGTCATCATCGCTGTGGTGGGGGCACTCTACATACAGGAATACATGGAATCCTCCGTGGTCACCTTCCTGTTTCTCTTCGGCGCCTACCTGGAAGCCAGAACACTGGAGAAGACGAGGTCTTCCCTGAAGAATCTTCTGGATATGGCCCCCCAGGAAGCCATGGTCGTGAGAGACGGAGAGAGTATGCTCGTATCTGTTGATGATATTGAAGAAGGGGAGACCCTTCTCATCAGGTCCGGAGGAAAAGTGGCCGTGGACGGAACCATTCTCTCCGGAGAAGCATCCTTCAATGAAGCCGCCATCACCGGAGAATCGGTTCCTGTCACCAAGGGAAAAGGAGAGAAACTCTTCAGCGGTAGTTTACTTGATCATGGATACGTGGAAATGATTGCAGAAAAAGTAGGGGAGGACACCACATTCTCCAAGATCATCGAGCTGGTGGAAGAAGCCCAGGAAGCCAAGTCGAAAGCGGCCAGATTCCTGGATAAGTTTGCACAGATCTATACACCGGGCGTGGTGGTGCTTTCCGTGCTTGTGTATTTACTCACCCGGAACCTTCATATCGCCATCACCTTCCTGGTGGTCGCCTGTCCCGGCGCACTGGTCATCGGGGCACCTGTATCCAATGTGGCAGGAATCGGCAACGGCGCCAAGAACGGTGTCCTGGTGAAGGGCGGAGAAGTCATGGACAGACTTTCCAAAGTGGATACACTGGTCTTTGACAAGACGGGCACACTCACCAAAGGAAAGCCCGAAGTATCCGGTATCCGGACCTTCCATGGCATGGGTGAAGACGAACTTCTGGAACTGACAGCCTCCATTGAAAGCGCATCAGAACATCATCTGGGCCAGACCATCGTGAAGGAAGCTCTGAAACGGAACATCGAGATTCACGGAGACCTGGAGAACCTTCTGGTGGAGAAAGGAAGGGGAATTTCCGCAAAGCTTAAGGAGAAGAACATCATTGCAGGAAACAGAAAGCTTATGGCGCAGCATGACATCGTGATAGACCGTGACGTGGAAGAAGAGGCTCTGCGAGGCGAAAAGCAGGGGAACACCGTGGTCTTCGCTTCAGTGGACGGAAGGGTCAGAGGGCTCTTCTTCATCAAAGACCAGATCAGAGAAGATGCCTTCTCCTCCCTGAAGGAGCTGAGAGCATCCGGCATCAGGCAGATCATCATGCTCACTGGAGACAACCGCCACACAGCGGAGCTGGTGGCGAAGGAGCTGGAACTGGATGCCTACCATGCGGAGCTTCTGCCCAAGGACAAGCTGGATTTTGTGGAGAAACTGAAGAAGGAAGGAAATGTGGTTCTCATGGCAGGAGACGGCATCAATGATGCACCAGCCATTGCCACGGCGGATATCGGACTGGCCATGGGAGATGGTGGCACAGATGTGGCCCTTGAAACGGCAGATCTGGTGCTTCTGGGGGATAACTTCAGGCAGCTGACCCATGCCTACAGTCTGGCCAAGGCCACGGTCAGAAACATGAAGCAGAACATCTGGTTTGCGGTAGGTGTGGTGGCACTCTTATTGGCTGGGGTACTATTTGGCAGAATTCATCTGGCCGAAGGCATGTTCATTCATGAAGCCAGCGTCATTCTGGTGATCGTGAATGCCATGAGACTGGTGAAATACAGAAGGAAGAATCTCACAGTAGAAAGTGAAAAGAATATGGAAAACTTGATGGATATCAAGGTATCCTCGTAGAATACAGGATATGATGAAGACAATAAAGATATAAAATGGAGGAATCGAACATGAAAAAACTAGTGATGCAGCTGGAACAGCTGACCTGCCCGACCTGTGTGAAGAAGATTGAAACGGTGCTGGAAAAGACGGAAGGGGTGGAAACTTCCACGGTGCTTTTCAACTCCAGCAAGGTGAAAATCAGTTATAATGAAGAAGAAGTTACACCAAAGGAACTAAACCGTAAAATCATGAATCTGGGATATGATGTACTCAGTATGAAGGAATAGCATGAAAAGATATCACATAATAAAGATTATGTAAAAAGAAATGAAGCGGATGAGGAGGAGAGAAATGGAAAAAGAAGGAAACAGAAAAACCTGCAGTGCCCATGGAGAGATGAGTCATGACCACTGCATCTCTCTGGTCCCCATCTTTAATCACCTGACGGAAGAACAGATGGTGGAAATATCAGCGCTGACCCATACTGTGCAGTTCAGAAAGGGTGAAACCATCTACAGGGCCCAGGAACCATCCAATGCGCTCTACATCGTGAGCAGGGGGAAGGTGAAGATCTACAGAATATCCGATTCCGGCAAGGACCAGATTCAGAGAATCCTGACGCCGGGTGAATTCACCGGAGAGCTGGCACTCTTTAATGAAGACCTTCATGATGCCTATGCGGAAGCGATGGAGGATGTACAGATCTGCATGGTGAAAAGAGAAGACATGTCAGAGCTTCTTCTGAAATATCCCACCATCGCTATGAAGGTGCTAAGCGAGTTCTCCAGGAGACTGGAAGCTTCAGAGAAGCAGTCCACAAGAATCGCCACGGAAAAAGTGGAAACAAGAATTGCCATGTATATAGCAGAAACTCTGGACCGATATGGAGAAGAGGGCATCGTCGAGATTCCCATGAAGCGAAAGGATCTGGCCTCTCATCTGGGCACTACGCCCGAAACCATCAGCAGAAAGCTTCTGGAGCTGGAGGAAGCAAAGATCATCGAGCAGCTTCCGGGAAATAGGATCCATGTACTGGACCTGGATGCGCTTCTACTGGTCTAGTGTTACCCCTATGCATACACTTGTATGGCCTGGAGAAATGAAGAATCACCTGGAGGAAGTTATTTTCCGAAATGGTGATTTTTCTTCTGTTTCAGGGCATTTTCCCTAGAAGAGATGGAAGAACCTCTGCTATAATGGGAGTAGAAAACAGGGTATGGAAACATACAGGTGGGAAGAGGAAACTCTTCCGCGTAATCAGGGGAAATGAGTATAATCGGGGGTAAATTTATGTTGGGAAAAGCGTTTCTGGAAGTACTGGATCGGGAACTTGTCATTGCGCTGGGCTGCACAGAGCCCATTGCCATCGCCTATGCTTCGGCCATGGCCACGAAGCATCTGAAAGGAGACCTACTTGCACTGGAAGTCTATGCCAGCGGAAACATCATCAAAAATGCCATGGGGGTGCATATTCCAGGCACCGGTAAGACTGGCATGAATCTGGCCGCAGCACTGGGATCTCTCAGCGATGCAGACAAGAATCTGGAAGTGCTCTGCGGTATCAAAGAAGAGGATATCGAGAAAGCGCAGGAGATGATCGAAGAAGGCAGGATCAGCATCAGAAAATCTGATCATCCGAAGAAGCTCTATATTGAAGTCATTGCGAAGTCGGAAGCCTCCTCTTCCAGAGTGGTCATCGAAGACCGTCATACGAACATCACAAGGATTGAAACAGACAGTAAAGTTTTCTTCAGTGTGGAGAACAAAATCGATGAGCTTCCTGTGAATGATACCAGCTTCATGAGCATGGAGAGTATCTGGGCATTCGTGGAGAATGTGGATGTGTTGAAGCTTTCGAAAGTGGAGGAAACCATCAAGGTCAACAAACGCATAGGGGAGGAAGGGATTCTTCATGAATACGGACTCAAAGTGGGAAAGACCATCTATGAATCCATGGAAAAGGGACATCAGGTCATGGACCCGACAAACTATGCCATGGCACTGACAGCAGCGGGCTCTGATGCCAGAATGGCAGGCTCCTCCTTCAGCGTCATGAGTAATTCAGGCAGCGGCAATCAGGGCATCACAGCAACCCTGCCGGTCATCGCCTACTGGGAAAAGCTTGGATTATCCCACGCGGAGCTTCTGCGGGCAGTTACTTTAAGTCATCTGGTGACCATCTACATCAAGACCAAGTTCGGCAGGCTTTCCGCTCTCTGCGGAGCAACCATAGCAGCCACGGGAGCAAGCTGTGGCATCACCTATCTTCAGGGAGGAAAGAAAGAAGCGATCTATGCATCGGTTCAGAACATGCTGGGCAATGTCACAGGTATGCTCTGCGATGGAGCAAAGGGAGGATGTGCGCTGAAGGTAGCCACCTGCACCAGTGCAGCATGTCTTTCATCCTCACTGGCTTTAAACGGCATCGCCATCGGTAGCCATGATGGCATCATTGATCAGAATCCGGAGAAGACCATAGAGAATCTCTGTCTGCTCAGCATGGAAGGCGGCTTGGAGTCAGACCGGATCATTCTGGACATCATGCTGGAGAAGGAAAACAAGCTCATGAACAACTGATTTTATCGAAGACCAGATCTGCATCGCAGATCTTTTTTTCTTTTTGAAGAAAAAGGCTTCGAACTCCCTTGATTTCAGATCATCAGGTTCTGAGTCAAGGGTGTGCATACAGTCCTTCATGATGGCATTAATTGGTATATCGTAATTTAGTATATTACAATATATTAAATTGCAGGACTGCTAAATGAGGAAAATAACTTGCATGTGGAACGGAAGAAGAATCTGATTCACCTTTGCGGATATTTTTTATTACGGTTTCATGAGAGACTGAAATGATATGGTTTTGTTAATTATTATACGAAGACTATGATATGATAAATATAAGAGGTGAGATTTATGATGAAAAGAAAAACACTCATCCTGGTTATTCTGGTGATGCTCGCTTATACTGTCACAGTATCCGCAAATTCAGGACCTGTGACCTGGTATCATTATCCGGGTATTTCCATGATTACCATTGATGAGGATTCGCCCATCACAGTGATCAAAGAGGATCTGCATTTTGATTTCAGTGAGGAGAAGGAAAATGATTTTACCCGAGTGGGAAAAGTCAGTGCACGCTACACCATGCAAAACACAGAAGAAGAAACCACCGTTTCCAGAATGGTCTTTCCTTTCATCAGAAATCTATGGAACAGAGACGAAGATCAGGTAGAGGTTCTCCTTGATGGCCAGCCTGTGGATTATGAGATTTACTACGGGAAAGAAGTGGAGGAAGTCTACAGTGAAGATGAGTTCAAAGAGAAAGTGGAGCTGGCGGATATACTGGAATCTGTTACAAGAGAGAAGTATCTACCTGAAAACTATGATTATGAGGAAGTAGGACATCTATACCGGATTCAGCTGGATTCCGACCGGGAAGAGGATCTGCATGTGGATGCCAGCTTCACCCTATCGGATACGGATTCACGATTATTCACCAGAGGCAACAACAGCTATGGATATGATAATGATACGAATGAATTCTTCATAGGAACCTGGCTTGGCGATGAACATACATCCATGGACATCTTCAGTCTGGATGAAGAGATGGACATTGAAGTGAGAGGCTACGTAAGCGGAGTGGAGGATGCGCCGGAAGTCAAGGACTTCACCTATGAGATTGTTGAGGAGGAAATGAGCCTTGAGACCTATTACAGGGAGTTTCTCTCCGCAGATGAATACATCAGCGGCAGCGTCTTCATCCCGGAGGACCATAACATCTATTACGAGGTGCTGGATGAAGCGCTTGAGAGGGAACGCCTTGTCACTGTGGATCACATCTCCAGCCTTCTGACAAAGCCAAGGTATGTACTCATCGCCTATGAGGTGCCTTTTGATGGACTGGAAGAGAAAGAGGTGGAAGTGAGATATGCTGCCATGGGCAGCATGGATCGAAGAGAGACGGTGGAGCCCACCTATACCTATGAGTATTTTCTTCATCCGGCAAAGTACTGGAAGGATTTCCAGGACCTGACCATAAGGGTCACGCCATCGGAAACTTATCCCTATATCATTGAAAGCAATCTTGCCCTGACTAGAGAGGACGATGGAACCTACATAGGCACCTTTAATACCCTTCCGGAAGAAGATCTGCGCTTCACCCTTTTTGAGAAAGAAGAGATCACTGCCATGGATAAGGTCAAAGGAAGCCTGGACAGAAACTCTTATCTCCTCTATTTCGGCGGTGCAGTACTCTTAGGTGTCATGACGCTGGTTCTTGCAGGTCTTCTCATCAGAAGAGTCGTGAACTCCTCTCGCAGAAAACATCAATAATCAGGTATGAAGATGAAATCAGTAGACGGAAAGAACGAGAAATAAGGACAGTAAAGTGGAGGAAGAAAATATGAAACTGTATATGAAACAGAAAGTCTTTTCCTGGAGAGACAGATTCTACATCAAGGATGAAAATGAAGAAGACAGATATTATGTGGAGGGAGAGCTGTTCTCCTGGGGAAAGAAGCTCCATGTGTATGACATGACCGGTGCGGAAGTGGCGTTCATTCAGCAGAAGGTCCTGAGCTTTCTTCCAAAGTTCTATGTCTATACGGACGGAGAAATGATCGCTGAAATCGTCAAGGAGTTCACCTTCTTCAAGCCCAGATACTCCATATCGGGACTGGACTGGGACGTTTCGGGAGACTTCTGGTCTCATGAATATGAGATTCTGGAGAGAAACAGCCTGGTGGTATCCATCCACAAGGAATGGTTCACCTGGGGAGACGCCTACGTCATCGACATCGAAGAAGGAAGAAACGAGGTTCATGCCCTCGCCGTGGTTCTGGCCATTGATGCAGTGATGCAGGCCCAGGGAAGCGCTGCGGCAGGTTCTGCAAACTAGTTCATCGTTCAGAAATCCTTCATATGATTCTGTTACTATTGAAGATAACAATTTACAGAAATGGAGGGATTGGATGAGCAATCGTATAGAAACAGTGAAAGATTATCTTGAAACGCTTCCAGAGGAGCGCAGAGAAGCCGTGGAGAAACTGAGAAAAACCATACAGGAGCATCTGCCGGAAGGCTTCGAAGAGACCATTTCCTACGGTATGATTGGCTATGTGGTGCCTCTGGAGAAATATCCGAAAGGGTATCATGCAGCGAAAGGGGAGCCTCTTCCGTTCATGAGTCTGGCTTCCCAGAAAAGCCACGTTGCGCTGTATCATATGGGACTGTATGCGAAACCTCATCTGGAAGAATGGTTCAGAGAAGAATATGAGAAAAGAGTGACGCCAAAGCTTGATATGGGGAAAAGCTGCATCAGGCTCAAGAAGATGGATCAGATTCCCTATGACCTCATTGGTGAACTCTCGGAGAAAATCACCGTGGGAGAGTATATCATGGCCTATGAAGAGGCCATGGAGAGCCGAAAGAAAAAATAGTCAAAGGAAAAGAAGCAGTGACGGAAAAAATCCGCACTGCTTCTTTTGATGAGGAAAATAGAAGTGTAAGTTTCCGCTTCCTCTGATCCGTCTAGACCTGTCCCAGAAACTGCTGCACCATGAAGGAGACCACCACCACCAGGGTGGAGATGAGAAAGCCATGGAGCATGGGTTTCATGCCGGATTTTGCCACCTGAGAGAAATTCGTCTTCAGGCCTATGGCACCCAGGGACATGACCATGATGAACTTGCTCAGGGAAGAAAGGGAAGAGCTGATGGCCTCTGGAACAAAGCCGGTGCTTTTCACAGCCACCATCATCAGGAAAAAGAGGATGAACCAGGGGAAGATCTTCTTGAGATCCACCTTAGCAGCGGCGGATTTCGACGTTTCAAGCTGCTTCTTTCGTTCCAGTCTTTCATTGATGTAGGAGAAGAGCAGCACGATGGGCACGATGGAGAGGGTTCTGGTGAGCTTCACGATGACGGCGAACTGCCCCGCGGCATCGGAAAATGCATAGCCTGCGGCCACCACAGAAGAGGTGTCATTCACAGCGGTTCCCGCCCACAGACCGAATCCCAGATCCGACATCATGAAGTAGCTGCCCATGATGGGAAAGAGCACCACCATGATGATGTCGAATATGAAGGTGGCGGAGATGCCGTAGGCGATGTCGCTGTCCTTGGCATCAATGACAGGGGCAATGGCTGCGATGGCAGATCCTCCACAGATGCCTGTGCCTGCCGAGATGAGGCTGGATAGTTTCCAGTCCATTCCCAGAACCTTACCCAGAAGATATCCGCCACCGAAGGCGGTGACAAGGGTGAACGTCATAACGATGAGGGAAAACTTCCCCACAGAAAGAATCTGACCGAAACTGAGCCCCAGGCCCATGAGAACGATGGAAAACTTCAACAGCTTCTTCGATGTGAAGACCAGACCTTCTCTGCCTGTACTCATGGTTGAGACCAGAGGATTCAGTGCCATGCCGATGAGAAGGGCAAAAACCCCTGCACTGATCAGATGTACGGGCAGAGCTTCACTGATGAAATAGGATACTAGAGCCAGGAGCCCTGAAATCAGGACACCAGGCAGGACGGATGTGATTTTATTCATGTTGTCATCTCCAATGCTTTAACTTCTCATTGATTCTATCATGAATTCATCATAAAATATAATCATGAATACTAATGATAAGATTATAAATATTTATAGAAAGGGATGATGATAAAATGATGGATCCGAAACTGATCTCCTTCATGAGCATTGTGAGAAACAAAAGCTACACCGAAGCCGCAAAGGAGCTGAATTTGACTCAGCCTGCCATCAGCCATCAGATGAGGCAGCTGGAAGAGGAATATGCAGCCAGGTTTTTCCTCTATGAGGGAAGAAAGCTTCTGCTGACGGAGGCAGGCCGGATTCTGTACACCCATGCGGAGAGCAGTGCAGCCAGGGAAAGGATGCTGAAGGAGAAACT
>RZYZ01000071.1 GCA_009930125.1 Clostridia bacterium
CTGGTGCTGGGACTGGGCTGCGAGAATAATGTCATGGAGGATTTCAAGGTCGCTGTGGGGGACTATGATGAAAAGAGAACAAAGTTCATCGTGACCCAGCAGGTGGGCAATGAAATCGAGGAAGGCATTAGAGCCCTGACCAGCCTCTATGAGGAAATGAAGAAGGATGAAAGGGTGGAAGTGCCTGTTTCAGAGCTTTCCATTGGACTCAAGTGCGGAGGATCCGACGGATTCTCAGGCATCACGGCCAATCCGCTTCTGGGCAGACTTTCAGACTATCTGGTGGCAAAAGGCGGGACCACCATTCTGACGGAAGTGCCGGAAATGTTCGGTGCGGAAACCATCCTCATGGACCGGGCGGAAAATGAGGAGGTCTTCGGAAAGATCGTTCACCTCATCAACGATTTCAAGCAGTACTTCATCGACAACAAGCAGCCCATCTACGAGAATCCGTCCCCTGGCAACAAGGACGGCGGTATCTCCACTCTGGAAGACAAGTCCCTGGGATGTACCCAGAAGGGCGGCAGCTCCATGGTGACGGATGTGCTGAAGTATGGAGAGATTGCCGCGAAGAAGGGACTGAACCTCCTTAGTGCGCCAGGAAATGATCTGGTGGCTTCCACCGCCCTGGGAGCATCCGGATGTCACATGGTTCTCTTCACCACAGGCAGAGGGACACCCTTCGGAAGCTTTGTGCCTACGGTGAAGATCTCATCCAATTCACGCATCGCAGCCCTGAAGCCCCACTGGATTGATTTCAATGCGGGACAGATGCTCGATGGAAAACCCTCCGATGACATGACGAAGGAATTCATCGACTACGTCATCGCTGTAGCCAGCGGTGAACTGGTGAACAATGAGAAATCCGGTTTCAGAGAAATCTCCATCTTCAAGACCGGTGTGACGCTGTAAGGCGTGCCTGATCTTCTGAAGCAGAGAGTGGACAGTGGCTGCACTTTCACTGAATCTGGTGCAGCAGAGAGAAAGAATGAAATAAATCATCATAAAAGGAACACCCGCACGCTGATCGGCCTAGTCAGCAGGCGGGTGTTACCTCATTTTCTCAGGACATGTAAAATCTCCCGGAAGACGGGGAAAATCTTCCAGGAGAAAATGAAAGGGTTTAGAATTTGCAGAAAATGCTTTTGAAAGAAGGATCATTGGGGTCATATCCTGCTCTCTTGTCATCGAATTTCTTGCCGATGAACTTCACTGTACTCATCTTTTCCACTTCGTAGGTATCCCAGGTGTAGCTGTTGTCGTTGGCCTTGTTGAAGCCACCGATCTGATAGCCTCTCAGGAGTCCTACACCGTTGATGTCTGTACCGTAGATAAAGGGCTCCACGATTCGGATGGCTCCTTCATAATCAAATTCAATGATCTCGCCATCTCTGATGGCATCGCAAATAGTTGTATTCAAATTATTTCACCTCACATGATATTTTCCATGACTGGAATGTATTTCTATGGTTATCATAGCATTTAAATGTTGATAAGCTTTTACGAAACCGTGAACTGTTTGACGAATATGAAATAGGAACCCATTGGAGCGGAGTTATTAGAGGGTGAATTTTATTGACAGAAAATTAACAATAGAGTATAATCTGATAATTAAGTCAATTTAATGAGCCTATGTGTTCTATGAAGAAACAGATTTGTCATAATTATGAAATCTTATTCGATAGGAGCCATGATAGAATAAGGTATGCGTAAACGGAAGATAAAATGAACGGAAGGTGATAGTATGGAATTCTTATATGGCATTCTCGCGATTGTCGTCATTGCACTCTTGATTCTTTTACCAACCAAGATCAGAAAGATGAAAAAGAAACAGGAAGACGATCTGGATCGGTTCTTCCCGGATCAGGATGAAAAGAGCAAGGAACAGTTCATCCGCTGATTTTTCCAGAAGGAGGAGGAATATGGAAGAAAATAATAATCTGGACAGGAGGACAGGAAAAGTATGTCAGTCTTCACTATGCAGAATTATGGTTCCCATATTGGTGGTCCTTCTACTGGGATTCGGAGCGGTGTCCGTCATCGACTCTTTCTATCACACCAGAGGAAAAAGTTTTGTCGTCCTTGCACAGCAGGGTATCGAAATTCAGCGTATTGCCATAGAGCCCTGGAAGGATAAGGTTTCTGAAGTACCCGTCTGGTATCAGGGCAGGCAGTATCATCTGAAGATCGAAGTCAACGGCGGTGCGGCAAGACTACTGGAAGGATCAATGGGGAGAGCCCGGTATCAGGGGCAGGAAGAAAGCCCCTGGATCTATGACAGCTCGGACAGCTATACCTATGAGCCTCTGAAGCTGAAACTCTATTTTGAATAAGTGAGATCCGGCTTTGCCGAATCTCACAGGATGCCTTTGGCTATGCTCAGTTTCAGAGAGAGAAGCTGAGCATTCTTATTTACAGGCTGGTGTGATAAAATGAAATGGAAAGATCATACATAGAACAAAGACATCTGGACATTTCAGGAAGAAGCAGAGGTTCCTGATGATGCACCGGAAAGAAATATGGAACAGGAAGGGAAGGAAATTACTATGGAAGAAAAGACCAGAGGAAAGAGGAAAGCCAATTATGTGCTTGCGGGCATTGTTTCCGTCCTCCTTGTTCTATTCATCGGGGTTTATTATACCCTGACCTCACTGAACAGAACCGGAACAGAAATCGTGGATGGGGAAGCGGTCCTTCCTCCTGAAGAGGAACTGGAATCCATTGAAGGGACACCGAAGGACATAGACGAAGACTACATCTACGAGGTAAAGGATCCGGAGAGTGAAGCCATCTACAGAAAGATTCCCATCGACGAGAATGTCTTCAATGTGCTCCTGGTCGGCAGTGATGTGCGAGGAGATGAGGAGGGAAACGGTCGCTCAGACAGCATGATGCTCGTAAGCTACAACAGAGAAACGAGTGACATCCGTATCGTCTCCTTCATGCGAGACACCTGGATTGCCATTCCGAACAGGGAATGGAACCGCATCAATGCGGCCTATGCCTTCGGCGGCATCGGACTGGCGGTGAATACCGTCAATGAGAACTTTGAGCTGGACATCCAGAATTATGCCATTGTGGAATTTGAAGGGCTGAAAAGCATTGTGGATACGTTGGGTGGCATAGAAGTGAAGCTCACAACCGCTGAAATCAGAAAGATCAACAGCGCTGGAGCAGGCGACAGGATTCCCCTTGAAGAGGGCACCTATGTGCTGAATGGAGACCAGGTTCTGGTTCATTCCAGAAACAGAAGCACCGGAGACGGAGACTTCGGAAGAACCAGAAGACAGAGAGATGTGATGACCGGTATTCTGGCGAAGATGAAAGAGACCCTGAATCCTGTGAAGCTCACAACATTCATCACGGAATCCCTGAAATATGTGGATACGAACATGAAAGCGGACACGCTTTTCACGCTGGGGCTGGAGGTGCTGGGCTCGGGCAGCAGCGACCTCAGTCAGGCAAGGGTTCCTTTTGATGATACATGGCGCTATGCGGATAAGGGCGGCAGAAGCGTTGTGACCATTGATCTGGAGGAGAACAGAAGGCTTCTTTACGAGTATCTCTATGAAGAGAAGAATGACTAGAGGCAAAGCAGGGAAGACGCCTTTCTGGATTTGCACAGCCAAGAGCATCTGATCAGAAAGTTTCCAGAAACGGATTTTTTCAAGGTGGCTGCCCCTGGGGCAATAGCCACCTTGAATCATGTAAGGGTGAAGGATATGTTGTCCTTAGGAAAAGTAAATGAACCTGGATGAATCATGGAATATCAGCAGTGTGAAAGAGCGTGGGAGGAAGCACTGCATGTCCAATCTCTATGATGGGTGTGAAATACTGCCTGCCAGCCCTGGAGAGAACACAGGGAGTCATAGGTGCTCTGGCTGTAGGGAAATTTAATATACAGAAGCGCTGAAAAGGGTACAAAAAGCAGTGGAATCTGTATTATAATAAGAATGTTGCGTAGAAAGAACATGGATTGAATGATAAAGAGGGATGAAGGATGCCGGTTACAATGAAACATATTGCAGAGCTATGTGGAGTCTCCGTTGCCACGGTTTCTAAGATCGTGAACGGAAAAGACGATGATGTAAAAGAGGAAACCAGACTGCGGGTGCTGAAGACCGTGGAAGAAGAAGGCTACTTCATCAATACGCTGGCCAGAAGCATGAAGACAAAGAATACGAAGACACTGGGACTCATCGTACCGGACTTCAAGAATGCCTATTATACGGATATCTCAAGAGGAGCAGAAGACATGGCTGTGAGAAAAGGATACAGCCTGTTTCTCTGCAATACGGATGATTCCATCAACAAAGAGATCAGTTATCTTGTGAAACTCATGGAGAAGCAGGTGGATGGGATCATCATCATCGCCTCCATGGAACGGGACGTGGAGATGGAAGAGCTTCTGAAAATCAATGTGCCCTTTGCGGTACTGAACAATTCAACGAACTACAAGGATTACTCCGTGAAAGTCCATGTGGATGATTATACGGGCATGTACGAAGGGGTGGAACATCTCATCGGTCTGGGCCATAAGAAGATCATGTATCTTCAGGGGGAAACCGGACTGAGCTTCGGAGAAGAAAGATTCCGAGGTTATAAGGATGCCCTGGAAAAACATGGCATTGCCTATGATGAAAATCTGGTGGCTACCACAACCTTTAATGTGGAAGGCGCCTATGGGTATCTAAGAGAGAACGGATTGATTCCTGAAACCACAGCCATCATGTGCGGTAATGATCTCATGGCCATGGGGGTGCTCAACTGGGCGAAAGAGGAATGCATCGATGTGCCGGGAGACCTCTCCATCATCGGATATGATAACACGATCTTCAGCGTCATCTCTTCACCCAAGATCACTACAGTGAATCAGCACTGCCATCTGGTGGGCGAGATCCTGGTGAAGGAACTTCTGGAAAAGATCGATTCAGAGGATTACACCCAGAAGATGATTCCGGTGGCATCGCATCTGGTGGTCCGTGAATCCACAGGGAAACCCATGATCCATTGAGAAACAATAGATGATTGACAACAGTAAAAATAATTATATGGAACAAAAACAGGAAACTCATGTTATAATATTCGAGTAGAATAAAAACAGATAGAATCCTATATGAAATGAACTTCGGAGGAACAAATGAGAGATTTATTAGTAACCTTGACAGACAGCAAGTCTGTAGCGGCAGAAGCGTATAGAACCCTGAGAACGAATATCCAGTTTTCATCCTTTGATGAAGAAATGAAGATCATCACCGTGACTTCTTCTAGGCCTGCTGAAGGAAAAACCACGGTGGCCTGCAACATGGCCGTGACCTTCGCGGAAAACGGAAACAGAGTACTGCTTATTGATGCCGACCTGAGAAGACCCACCGTCCATAAGCGATTCAAGCTGCCTAATTCTCTGGGGATCGTCAATCTGATTCTGGAACCAGGCCGCAGAAATGAAATCATCCATGAGGATGTCATAGAAGGTCTGGATATCGTGACCAGCGGGGTCATTCCACCCAACCCTTCAGAACTTCTGGGAAGCAAGAAGAACCGTGCGCTTCTGGCGAAGCTCAAGGAAGAGTATGACACCATCATTCTGGACACACCACCACTTCTGGCGGTGACCGATGCCCAGGTGCTGACGACTATTTCCGATGGAACCATCATTGTGGCGCAGCATGGAGTGACCAAAAAGGATGAGATTCTTCAGGCCAAGGGACTGCTGGAAAAGGTCAAGGGCAACATTTTAGGTGTAGTGCTCAGCCACATTCCAGTGGATGACAACAGCTATTACTACTATTATTCCTATGCGGAGAAAAAATCCGGAAGAAGAGACAGAAGAACGAAGAAGTAATGGAAAGGAGCTGTTCGGAAGAACGGCTCCTTTTTGAAGAAGAGGAGATTTGTTATGGTTGATCTGCATTCCCACGTGCTGTTTGGCGTGGACGACGGAAGTGAAAATATGGAGATGTCCGTGAAGATGATCGAGCAGTCCCTGGGAGAAGGGATCACGATGCTTGCCCTGACCCCCCATCATATGCCGGGTCTTTACTCCGATGCCATGGACAGAAAAGAGGCCTATGAGGAGAAACTCGCCTTACTCAGGAAGAGATTTGAGGGGAGAATCGAGCTGGTGCCCTCTCTGGAGATCATGATTTCTGAGGAGATGATGGATGATCTGCTGGAAGGAAAGCTCATGGGCTACAGCGGCACAAGGACGGTGCTTGTGGAGTTCAATCTCATGGATTATCCCCAGTACGCGGAGAATATCTTCTACAATCTGAAGAAAAACGGGTATCAGGTGATCCTTGCGCATCCGGAGCGCAACAGAGCACTCGTGGAAGATCCGGAGAAAATGTATCATCTTCACGATCTGGGCGTTCTATTTCAGCTGAATGCCGGCAGCCTTCTGGGGCAGTTCGGCAAAAAGACGGAAACCTTCGCTAGGGAGCTCATCCTGAAGAATCTCATCCATGGAATCGGCTCTGATGGTCATAAGGACCGGGGAAGAGATATGCGGATCAGACATGCCTATGAGACGGTCAAAGAGCTCAATGAAGCGCTCTATGAGAACATCATGGAAAACGGCCCGAAGCTCCTTAAGGGAGAACCTGTATCAGTGCTTCCCTATAAGCCCTGGACAGAACCCGTAAAGGTGAAGAAAAGAAAGAGAAAAAAGAAAGGTCTTCTGGACTTTCTGAAACGCTGAATGAAATAAATATCAAAGAAGGAAGTTTTCACCTGGAAGGCTTCTTTTTTTGTGTTGAAAAACAAGTAGACCGATCAACTGATTTCAGAAGAGAAACTTAGAATGGGCCTTCTTGATGGGATAGAAAAAACAATCCATATCAAACTTCTTTTAAGATATAAATAACACATAATTACTGTTTATAGTTTTAATATTGACAATCTTTATGATTGAAAATAAAATTAGATTATATGTGTAATATATTCCAAAAGGGAGAAATTATGATACTAGGGTCTAGGAAATATAGAGTCGTCTTACCAGCTCTTCTGGTATTTGCCTGTCTGGGCACCGTGAAAGAAGCTTATGCGGAGGAAATCAGGTATACGACAACGGCAAATCTTAATATGAGAACGGGAGTTGGAACTCACAACCGGATTCTGCTCACCATTCCAAAGGGTAGACAGATCACTTACGTTGCTTCGAAAAACGGATGGTATCAGGTGCGTTATGGTGGAAGAGACGGGTATGTGAGCAGCGCTTATGTGAAGAAAACAGTCGCAGCTTCGAGCTCTCCAGTCAGCAGTACGCCTATCAGTGGAGCTGGGCAAGTGAAGACCACCGGGGCGCTGAACTTTCGGACCGGTCCGGATAAAACCTATGCGAGAGTAGGCACCATGCCGAAAAACACCACCGTATCCTACAGCGAGATCAAGAACGGCTGGTATCTCATCACCTATAATGGTAAGACAGGCTATGCCAGCGGCAGATATCTGACGGTGCTGTCCCAGACCGCCACAGAACCTTCCTCGCCGACGCCTGCGCCGCCGACGATGATCGATCCGCCCGCCGAGACGACGGGAGAAACGGTCTCAGGAAAGAGATATTTCACCACCACCAGCCTCAATATGAGAACAGGTCCCAGCACAGCCTACAGCATCGTGCAGGTTCTTCCTTCGGGAGCAGAGCTGACCTATCATGGCCAAAACGGATGGTATCATGTGAGCTATAACGGGAAGACCGGCTATGCCAGCAATCGGTATGTGCGCGTGGAGGAGGCTGCTCCAGAACCTTCCACCGGGACGGTACCAGCACCTGTGGAAGAGACCGTCGAGGCAGAGACGCCTCCAGTGAAGCTTCCGGAAGTGTCTGAGCCGGAAGTGGAGATTCCGGAAGTGACTGGGGTCCTCGTGAAGACGGAACTTCTTTATACCACCACGACCCTGAATATGAGAACGGGACCTGGAACCGGAAACAGCATCCTTCTGACTCTGCCGAAGGGAGTTCATCTCAGAAGCGAAGGCGTGGAAAACGGATGGCATAAGCTGACTTATGCCGGAAAAACCGGCTATGCTTCGGGGAAATATCTGGCAGCCCATTCCGCCTATACAGTGGACGGCACCATCCTTGTGAATAAAGGCCTCCCTCTGCCATCTGGATTCAATCCCGGTGAAAATCCTGAAGCCAGAGCAGCCTTCAACAGAATGAATCAGGCTGCAAAGCGTCAGGGCATCAGACTGAATCTCTTTTCCGGATTCAGAAGCTACAGCTATCAGAAAAGCCTGTATAACCGCTATGTGCGGGAAGATGGTAAGGCTTTAGCAGAAACCTATTCCGCAAGACCCGGATTCAGTGAACATCAGACCGGACTGACCTTTGATATCGGCGGAGCAGACTCCTCCAAATGGACCTCCTCCAAATTCGGAGCAACCAGAGAAGGAATCTGGCTGGTCCAGAATGCCCCGGACTATGGGTTCATTCTGAGATATCCTGAAGGAAAACAGCACATCACCGGATATGTCTATGAACCCTGGCATTTCCGATACGTGGGTGTGGACCTGGCAAAGAAGGTCACCGCCAGTGGACTGACCCTGGATGAGTACTTCCAGGAAGTCCATCCGGAGTATAAGTAGAGAATCAGAACAGAATAGTGAAACGAGTATGCATCCTCTGCCGAATGCGCAGAGGTTCCATGCACGGTGAAAAGATGATCCCCAGTAGATTCAGTACATGAAGTACGGATTCTGCTGGGGATCTTTCAGTATGCTCTTGCAGGCTGCCTGTGCATGCTTTCCGCGTGGCTAGTCATCCAGCCTGTGTTTTCGGACAGGTCCAGTGGAGTTTCGTTCTATGAGTTTATGCCGATAGAGGACACTGGTGGAGCTCAGCTTCTCACGATTCTTCTGCTGGCGGCTGCGGATGATCTCCACGGCATCCTGTCCTTTATTGAGGATATAGTGCTCCACGGTGGTCAGGGAAATGCCGTTCAATTTGGATGGGAACAGATTGTCGAATCCGCAGACGGAATAATCTCCAGGAATGGAGAATCCGCTTTCCTTCAGGGCATCCATGACGCCATAGGCGATCATGTCCGTGGAAGCCACGATTCCTGTGATCTCCTTATAGGGCAGGATTTCATGGGCCAGCTCAAATCCTGTATCGTGTTCCAGATCGATGTTCCGGATCTCATCCACTGGCCGGACACGCCTTGATTTCACCGTGACCGTGCCTTCAGGGCAAAGCTTGCGGTAGGTATCATTGATGCCTTCCAGGCGGCGAAGTCTTGCCAGATTGAGCGTGCTGAGCGCCGTGGTGATATAGGCGATGTGCTTATGCCCGAGCTTAATCATGTGCTCGGCAATGAGCACACCGGCGGAGTAGTTGTCCACTTCCACCGTATCCAGATCCGCGTGAAAGGACCGCTCGTTAATGATCACCACGGGAATGATTTCGTTGATTTCTTCCAGGAGCCTCGGATGATGAGGAAGCATGGTGAGGACAAGACCATAGAGATTGCTGTCTCTGATCTGCTCCAGATACTTGAGCTCCTTTTCCTTATCCCGGAAAGTGTTCTGAATGATCACATGGATATCGTGCTTGTCCGCCTCCTGCTCGATGGACTGGACAAGGGTCGTGAAAAAGGGGCTGGCGATGGTCGGGGCAAGCACCAGAATGGTGTTCTTGTTGAAGATGCTCATTTTCTGCAGTTTGGGCGTCTTCTTTGCATAGCCCAGCTCTTTTGCGGCTTCGTGCACCTTTTCGATGGTCTCCTCTAGAAAGGTGACCCCCTTTTTTTCATTCAGAATCATGGACACAGCGGTTTTGGATACACCCGCCAGCGCGGCGATGTCATCCAGTGTAGGTTTTCT
>RZYZ01000340.1 GCA_009930125.1 Clostridia bacterium
GAAATTGTAAATAATAGAGATTATCCTTTGTAATTACTTCAAAAATCGGTATAATTTAGCTAATGTGATAAATGAGATTTTAAAAACCCATGAAAAATGAGAAGCTGTGGTTAGGGGAGAAGGAAAGATTGGTGAGTGGATTGAAGACGTGGAATGATAAAAGATATCATAGCCTGAATTATTTTTTAAGGGAAAAATTCAACGAAAAAGTATATAAGATCAGTCTTGATGCAGGGTTTTCCTGTCCCAACAGAGATGGGACCTTAAATGGAACCGGATGCATCTTCTGCAGCGAGAGAGGCTCAGGGGACTTTGCGGGAGACCGGAATTTCAGTATCCAGAAGCAGTTTGACGACATCAGCGCCATGATGGAGAAAAAATGGAAAAACGGAAAATACATCGCCTATTTTCAGGCCTACACCAATACCTATGCGGAGCCTTCCGTGCTGCGGGAGAAATACCAGGAAGCCATCGGTCAGGAGGGCGTTGTGGCCTTATCCATCGCCACCAGGCCTGATTGTCTGGGCGAGGAAGTCCTGGAGGTGCTGTCAGAGTTTCGCGGCAAGGTGTATACCTTCGTAGAGCTGGGGCTGCAGACCGTCAGCGACAGGACCGGCCGCATGATCAACAGAGGCTACGATCTGCCGGTCTTCGAGGAAGCAGTGAGAAGTCTCAGAGCCCTTGACATCGATGTGGTGGTCCATGTGATTTTCGGGCTGCCGGGAGAGACCCGTGAAGACATGCTCCGTACGGTGAAATATCTTGCGGGTATGGATATCCAGGGCGTGAAGTTTCATCTGCTGCATCTCATGAAGGACACCCCCATGGTTCATCTGTATGAGCGGGGAAAGCTGGTCTTTTTGGAGATGGAGGAATATGTTTCCCTGGTGGCGGAATCCATAACCCTGCTTCCGGAGCATGTGGTCATTCACCGCACCACGGGCGATGCGCCAAGAGAACTTCTCATCGGACCCATGTGGTCCCTGAACAAATGGGAGGTATTAAATGCCATCGACGATTATTTCAGAAAACATGACCTGTATCAGGGGAAAAACTATAGAGAAACCAAGGAGAACGAAGGCCAGAAGCCTTTAGAGGGAGAGAACAAATGAAAATCGATATCATCACCACCGGTAACCATGTGACACCGGAGTCTGTAAAGAATACCACAGTCATCGTCATCGATGTGCTGAGAGCCACATCCGTCATCATCTCCGCTTTAAAAAACGGAGCTAAGAGTGTGGTGCCTGTGACCTCAGTGGAAGAGGCACTGGAGACCAAGAAGAAACTTGAGAATGTCATCCTGGGTGGAGAGCGGAAAGCCCAGAAGATTGAAGGATTCGAGCTCTCCAATTCACCTCTGGAGTATGGCTCTACGGCCGTATACGACAAGAATGTGATTCTTACGACCACCAATGGAACCCATGCCATTTCGAAAAGCAGCGCAGCCAACAAGGTGTACATCGGCGCACTGCTCAATGCCAGAGCGGTTTCCGAAAAGGTGGCTGAGGGAGGAGATGACGTGGTCATCGTGAACTCCGGCACCAATGGACAGTTTTCCATGGACGATTTCATTGCATCGGGTGCCGTCATTTCGGAGATGCTGAGCATCAGAGATTATGAACTGAGTGATGTGGCGAAGACCGCTCTTCTCATCTACAAAGACCATCCGGATTTTCTGAGCTACATCAGGGAAGCCAGACACTATAAGGTGCTGATGGAGCTGGGACTGGAGAAGGACATCCGGCTTTGCCTTGAGAAGGATCTCTATGACATCGTTCCGGAGTACAAGAACGGAATCATCAAACTGAATTTCTAGACCAGCAGTAAAGGAAGAAGCTTCATAAGTGCATTATGAAGCTTCTTCCTTTTCACAATTATTCATTGATACTTTCCAGATTTTCCAGAGGGACCCATCCTTCCTCTCCGTTATGCTCATGGATGCAGTATGCCCAACTATTCACGGTCTTTTTCACCGATACGATATCCCCTGTGGAGACATCCAGTTCTCTGGAAGAATAATCCTCCAGCAGA
>RZYZ01000072.1 GCA_009930125.1 Clostridia bacterium
GCTGTGCACATTCATGAATCTGCGTGGGGAACTTCACTTCCGGTGCCAGGCTATAGTCGATGCCCATGACCACAGCGCCGGTTTCATCGGCCAGTCTTCTCATGATTCCATCATGGGTATCCGGGCTTCCCACTACAAACCCGCCACCATGGATGAAGATGATGAGGCTGTTTCTCTTCTTCTCTGATGGATAATGCGCCGTAAAAGGAATTCTTCTGTTTTCATTATCCACATGAGCACGAAGGCTTCGGACCATTTCTGGTCCACCTTCGTTGAAAAATCTCCTGGAAGCCTCATAGGCTTCCCTGTCTGTGAGTGAAACCTTCTTCTCCCCATTTCTCTGATCGGATTCAAGCTTTTCCAATGCAAGGACCTTTCTCATGGATGGAGAAATTCTTTTCAGTATGTCTATCTTGTTCTTTTCCATTTCCAATCCCTAATCCATCAGCCCTTTGCTCTCAAGGAATGTTCTGGCCACGTCTTTAGGCTCTGCACCTTCCGCATCCACCTGATAGTTCATCTCGATCATCTCTTCATTGCTGATCTGACCTTCCAGCATGAGCAGCACTTCCTTAAGATTCGGTGCAGTTTCTTCGTATTCCTCGAAAAGACTGTCTCTGTGGAAGAATGCGGCATAATACTGAGGGAAGAATTTCAGATCATCTTCCAGAATCTTGAGATCTGATTTCTGATTCAGTCCGTCTGTGGAGTAAACCATGGTCACGTCGATGTTCTCATTGTCGATGGCAGCATATTTCAGTCCGATATCAAGAGATACGCCGTCATTCCATTCAATGCCATAATGTTCATTAAACGGATTGAATCTCATGGTTCCCTCTTCATCGAAGAATTCATGCTCCGCTCCGAAAACCAGGTCTTTCGTGAAGGGTTTCAGATCGCTTATGGTTTCAATGCCGTTCTCCTGTGCATAGTCACTCTTCACACCTAAAGCATAGGTGTTCTCAAATCCGAACTTAGAAGAGAGCATAAGGCCCTTGTCTTCTTTCCCCTTTTCGATGGTCCAGTCATAAAGGTCCTCTCCTTCAGGGACATCACTTGGGTCATAGCCTAGAATCGTTGTGAGCAGTGTACCATCATAGCTCACGTACAGATCGATTTCTTCTGCCACCATGGCATTACCGGCCGCCACTGTATTCATGGAGTCATGAAACTCCACAGTGAGGTCCGTATTCTCTTCAATGAGCATACCAGCCATTTCAGCAATGATGTCGATTTCCGCAAACTGTCCTTTTAAAATGGTGATGCTTTCACCCTCTGCAGAAGAGCTCCCACACCCTGCCAGAATGCCCATGGACATAAATGCCGCTGCAATTGTTGCGATAATTTTCTTTTTCATTCAAATCTCCTTCTTTTCACTCATATATTGTTCTAGCGCTTATATTTTCTATGATCCGCTGTCTTCTCCTGAGGCTCATAGAACCTCTTTTCTGCTCATGGTCTTGTCTTCATCAAAGTCCAGCGTCTGGGTTCTTCTTTCCTTCAGTCTCTTCTCGATGTATCCCATGCCGAAGTCAAAGACGATGGCCATGGCCATCAGAACCAGTGTAGCCTCCATAAGCGTTCTCATGTCCTGAATCAGTATGGCTCTGTTGATGACAGACCCAAGTCCACCACCACCTACAACAGCTCCGAACACCGCCGTACCGATGGATGTGACGATGGCGATTCTGATGCCCGTGAAGATCATGGGAAAGGCCAGCTGTATTTCCACACTCAGAAGCCTCTGCACCTTTGTCATACCCATGCCTGTGGCGGCCTCTTTCAGCGCAGGATCAATGCTTGTAAGTCCCACATAGGTGTTTCTCACCACAGGAAGCAGGGAGTAAAGCACAATACCGATGATGACCGTGGTACTGGAAGCTCCAGCCACCAGCATGATGACACCAAGAAGCGCCAGCACCGGAATGGTCTGAAGGATATCCACCGTCCATAGAATAAACGGTCTCAGCGGTTTATACATATAAGTCAGTACGCCTAATAGAAGACCGATGACGACGGTAAATCCTGCAGCCATACCTACCAGATACAGATGCTGAAATACTCTGTCCATATTCATACTAACGACCTCCTTTCAGCCCTCTTGGGGTTACCTTCGCCTGTATGAAGTCGATGAGAAACCCTAAAAGGATGGCCAGAATGGCTGCCGGAATGGCGCCACCGATGATAAGCGTATTGTTGTTCGTGTCAATTCCACGATAGATGAATTCCCCTAATCCGCCTAGTCCGATCATGGCAGCCAGAACCGCCCAGGAAACCGTATAGATGGTGGACATTCTCAGTCCGCTGAAGATGGATGACATGGCCAGGGGAAGTTCCAGCTTGTAGAGGATCTGCCAGTTGCTCATGCCGCATCCTCTTGCCGCTTCCTTCAGCCCTTCATCCACATTGAGAATTCCTGTATAGGTATTTTTCAGGATGGGGAAGAGCGCATAGATGGAAAGAGCGATGATGACCGTAGCTGGCTGAATGCCGATGTAGATGAAAAGCACACCGATGAACACCAGCCCGGGAATGGTCTGGAAAATACTGACCACCGGAATGATGATTCTGGAAAGCTTTGGAATTCTTGATAGAAGAATGCCAAGAACCAGTGCCACCACAAACCCGATTCCGACAGATACGAAAACGTACTGAAGATGGACAAAGATCGCTTCCAGAAGCTTCTCTCCATATCTTTCAAAAAAATCTGCCATCAGCTGTTTTCACCTCCCCATATGACACTGGCCAGAGCCTTGGTCATACTGGTTCTCGTGATGATGCCGGCAACCGTGGAATCTCTGTTCAGCACTACGATGTAGTTGTATTTCGATGCCACAAGAAGCTCGAAGGCCTCCTTGGCGTTGGTAGTGGTTCTGACGGACGGTACATTTCTATCCACAAGGTCCTTGATGCTTTCCCCAGGTTTACCCTTTGTGGCCAGTTTTTCGATGGTGACAACCCCTTTATACTTGTTGTCCTCTTCACCTACAACCACTGCAGAATCCAGTTCTCTCTGTTTCATGAGTTCCACGGATTCCAGCATCTTTCTGTTCTCATAGACCGTCAGCACTCTCTTCTTCATGACATCCTTACAGGTCAGATCATCTCCTGACACCGTATAGGAAAGCTTGCCCATGAAATTGGAGATCATCGGATCTGCTGGATTTCTCAGCATTTCCTCAGGACTTGCCGCCTGGAGAATCTTTCCATCTCTCATGAAGACAATCTTATCTGCAAGCTTTACCGCTTCATCCATATCATGGGTCACAAAAATGATGGTCTTCTTCAGTTTCTTCTGGAGCACTTTCAGTTCATCCTGGAGATTTTCTCTGGTCATGGGATCCAGGGCTCCGAAAGGCTCATCCATGAGAATAACCGGAGGTTCCGCGGCCAGAGCTCGTAGCACCCCTATTCTCTGCTGCTGTCCTCCACTTAGTTCATTCGGATATTTATTAATGTTTTCTGCATAGGGCATACCAACCATTTCCAGAAGTTCTCTGGCTCTTTTGTTTCTTTTCTCCTTGCTCCATTTCAGAAGTTTGGGCACAACGGTGATGTTTTCACCGATGGTCATATTGGGAAACAGCGCAATCTGCTGAATCACATATCCGATATTTCTTCTGAGTTCCACCGCATCCATTTCATTCACATTCTTGCCGTCGATGTAGATGTTTCCGCTGTTCATCTTGATCAGTCTGTTGATCATCTTGAGGGATGTGGTTTTTCCACAGCCGGAAGGACCGATGAAAACAACAAACTCACCATCATTGATGGTCAGATCCAGACCATCCACAACCGTGACATCGTTATATTTCTTGGTTACATTTTCATAAATTATCAATGTGACACCTCCATTATTCATAAAAATTAATTATTTCTGATTTCATTATAGTATGTTACCCAGCCTGATGCAACTTAATAAAGTCTATTGAGTTGTCACTTTCTTCGCTGTATATGTTTACATAATATCTATTTACAGCCATATTATTTCATCATTTCTATTCACTGTTTATGCATAGCCTTCATTATCATGGATTTATAAAGACAGACAAAAAAATCAGGAGAAATTTTTATTTTTCTCCTGATCATGCCTTTTATTCGTCTGGTGCGTACCGCTTCTTGAGGTCCGGTATCTCGTTTATCTGATTCAGCGTACTATCTGATTGCTTTCAGCGCTTCGGTAAAGCTCTGCAGTTTTCTGCTTGCCAGGTCAAAGACACTGCCCTCGGTGAATCCGCCTTCCTTCTTTCTGCCAGATGGCATGCCCGTTAAGACTTCAATGCCTTCATCGATGCTTCTGACTGCATAGATTCTGAAAACCCCTTCTTCCACAGCTGCAATGACTTCATCCTTCAGCATGAGATTGTCTATATTCTGAATTGGTATCATGACCCCCTGCCCTCCAGTGAGTCCTTTGGCTTTGCATACATCAAAGAATCCTTCAATCTTTTCCGTGACGCCACCGATGGGCTGAATTTCACCTCTCTGGTCCACAGACCCTGTCACTGCGATGGCCTGAGTCAGGGGCACGCCCGAAAGACTCGATAAGATGGCATAGAGCTCTGCACTGGATGCACTATCTCCTTCCACCCCGCCATAGGACTGCTCAAAAGTCACCTGTGCTGTAAGGCCCAGGGGGAACTTCTGGGCAAAAACGCCGCCGAGGAAACCGGACAGGGTGAGAACCCCTTTCGTATGAATGCTTCCACTCATTTTGGTTTCCCGCTCGATGTTGATGACCCCCTGGTCTCCCGCATAGGTTCTGGCGGTGATTCGGGTGGGCATGCCGAAGGCGTATCCACCAGTATCAAGGACCGACAGTCCGTTAATCTGGCCCACTTCTTCCCCTTCCGTATGGATGATGACTTTCCCTTCCAGAATCTGTTCTCTGATTCTCTCCTCCAGCCTGTTTTCCCGCCGGATTCGCTCCTTCACCGCTTCCATGACATGGGATTCCTCCACTTCACTCTTCCCGCGGCTCTTTGCCAGAGCTTCGGCTTCATAGATCACTTCCGTCACTTTGTTGAACCGGGTGGATAACCGGTTCTGGTCACCGGCGATTCGTGACCCGTATTCAATGACCTTGCCCAGAGCGTCTCCCTTGAAGGGAAGCAGATTCTCCTTTTTGGTCAGTGTCGTTACAAAGGATGCATACTCCTTGAGATTCTCCGGGGTTCTTGGCATATCCACATCAAAATCCACCCGGACCTTAAACAGCCTCTTCAGATCGTCGTCATAGGCATAAAGAAGATAGTAGATTTCAGGATCGGAAATGATGATGACCTTGAGATCCAGCGGTACCGGCTCCGGCCTTATGGTGCCCGAAGGCACAAGGCGATACTCTTCTCCGATGTTCTCCACCACAGCCTTCTGATGCTCGATGGCTTTCTTCAGGGTTTCCCATGCGTTGGCATCTCTCAGCACATCCTTGATCTGCAGAATGAGAAATCCGCCGTTGGCACGATGAATGGCGCCAGGCCTCAGCATGGTGAAATCCGTGCTCATGGAAAGCATATGGCTCTTGTATTCCAGCTTTCCGAAAAGATTGTAGTAATTGGGATTCGGTTCAATGACCACCGGTGCGCTTTCACAGGTTTCATTGTTCACAAAGACATTCACCGCATATTTCTGGAGCGGATCCTTTTCCTCCGGAGTGAAGAGACTGGTTTCCTTCTCCTTCTCCGGCTGCTGCGACTGAAG
Organism: Clostridia bacterium; assembly: GCA_009930125.1. Classification (GTDB taxonomy): domain Bacteria; phylum Bacillota; class Clostridia; order Clostridiales; family Clostridiaceae; genus Proteiniclasticum. The sequence goes on from RZYZ01000072.1 coordinate 5,701, forward strand.
AAACGCCTTATGATTGTAGGCCGCATCTTCAATCAGCTCCTCCATATAGGTCATCACCTTATCATAGGCGCTGTACTTTTCTTTGACGATTTCAACCCTTGGCCGGATCACAGACAGGGCGATGCTCTGCTCCAGCTCCCGCATATCCTCCTTCGCCTGGTCCTCCAGGCGCTGACTTTCCTTCAGCGTCTCATCCAGGGATTTCGTAAGCTTTCTTCCCTTCTCATCCAGCTGCTTCTTCTCCTCCGGCGTAAGCTTCTCGAATACTTCAGGCAGCATCTGCTTCCCGTCTTTCAGAGGAATGAACACGAATCTCGGAGGAACCGGCTTCATATCGAATCCCTCTTTTCTGGCTTCCTCTTTCATTCCGTTAAACTGCTGGTCCAGCTTTTCCTGAAGAGACAATATGATGTGGTCCCTCTTCTCCTCATACTCCCCATCTTCAAAAGCCTTGGATACCAGCTCCCTGAGATCCTCCACCAGGTCATGCATGTCATTCTGGAAGGCTTTTCCTGTACCTGCCGGAAACGCTATGATTCTCGGCCTGTCTTCATCTCTGAAGTTGTGGATGTAGCACCAGTCTTTCGGAAGATTTTTCATGCGCTCTGAAGCTTTCTCCACGATGGCTTCCGTATAAGTGCTCTTGCCTGTTCCATGAGGGCCTACCACAAAGATGTTATATCCTGGCGCATCCATGGCCAGACCAAACTCCATGGCAAGAACCGCTCTGTCCTGACCGATGACTCCTTCTGTGGCATCCAGTTCACGGGTGTTTCCGAACCGTCCGATTTCCTGCTCCACATGGCATTTTTTTCTCAATCGCTCGATTGGTACCGTGTATTTCTCCATTTCTATCACTCCTCAAATGAAACGTCTGCTTCATTGTCATAGCCTCTTCTTTCCCAGGTTCCTTCGTAATCCACATCATCCGAAACCTCAATCTCTACAACCCATCTGGCCCATTTGTAGCCCAGCTTGTCCTCCGCCACCACGATAAAGGGGTATCCCATGGGCTCCGGAAGAGCTTCTCCGTTGGAGCTGTATGCCAGAATCATATCCTTCTCCAGGATTTCAGAAAGCGGCATGGATGTGGTGTATCCATCATGACACTTGAAAACGAGAATCTTCCCGTCTTCCAGAGGACCCGCCTTTTCCAGAAGATCCGTTATCCGGACGCCTTTCCATAAGATGGTCGCATCCCATCCTTCCACACAGTATAGCGTGATGAGCTTCTCCACCGAAGGATACTCGAGGACCTCCTCATAGGTGTATTCCGTGACGGTCTCCACAAGACCCGTGACGGAAAGCTTATATCCCTCCATATTCACGCTCTGGATGCCTGTTATGGAATTGTCTCTCGGACCGATGGATGGATCCAGTCTCACTCCTTTGTACTCCCTGATTTCCATGGCTGAATACCGGTCTTCCGTGGCCCTTGCCATGATGTCTCCATATTCTCTGTTAATCTCTGCCTGCTCCCCGCAGCCTGCAGATGCCAGTAAAAGCAGTGCCGTCATCACTGATAGTATCATCTTCTTTCCTTTCATATTCCTCTCTCCCTTTATTCTAAAAAGAAATCACCCGAAGACAAAGTGTATCCTCTGTCCAGGGTGAATGCATGCTTCATGATGACGTTACTTGCTGCCTGGACAGCGTTCTGTTTTCATGGATCTTCTATCTTATTGTTTCCGTTTTTCTCTTCTGCTCTCAAATTCTTCTCTGGTTATAGCATAACATACATCATCCACCACCTGGCCATCATAAAGAGCGGATGCCATCCTCAGTGTTCCTTCCAGGGTGAATCCCGCTTTGACCAGCACTCTTTTTGAACGCTTGTTGAAGGGATAATGATAGGCGGAGATGATCTTCATGTCTAGTTCAGAAAACGCATACTGAAGAAGATGCTCCACCGCTTCGGTCATGAGCCCCTGCCCCCAGTACTCTTTGCCCATGGCGTAGCCCAGCATCAGCGCACCTTTGTAGTCTCTCTTTCTGTCTTCATGAAGCCCCAGGGAACCGATGACTCTTTTATCCTCTTTGTGCTCCATGGCGAAAATGTCAGCGCTTTTCATGAAGCTTTCCAGTATTTCTTCTGATTCCTCCATGCTTTCGTGGGGCTTCCATCCTGCGGAAGGACCCACCTCCGGATCCTTTGCATAGTGATGGAAATCCGCAAGATCCTTCTCTTCAAACCTTCTCAGAATCAGCCTTTTCGTTTCAAGGACCATATCTACTCCACCCCATTTCCATATCTTCTTATCTTTATCTTACCCCAATATGGCCCTGAATCATAGAAACGATTCATTAACATTTTCCCTTGCACTATCCGTTACCATGGTAACTTTCTTTTTTCTGCAGATGGCGTATACTAAAAAAAATGTGTTCAAAAAGGAGCGTGCAAATAATGATTGAAACCGTATATGATTATTCACTGGCCGATGACAAGAAGGTGGAAAAACTGCTGGACCACCCCGTGGCCATGATCAACCACATGGTATTTCCAAAGGGACAGGGACTGCCAGAGCATTTCTCCAACTCCAACGTCTATATGATCATTGTCCGCGGAACACTGACCATCCAGCTGGATGATCAGGAGCCCCATGACTATGCCAGAGGACAGATGCTGAACATTCCCTACAAAGTGAAAATGAATGTAGGAAACAGCCATGATGAAGTGCTGGAGCTATTCGTCATCAAAGCACCTACACCCGTAGAATACAAGGAAGACTAGAAATCAGATTCACTGTAACCAGACCTCCCCTCATAGAGAACCCTCCCGAAGAAGATCAAAAGCGCATGCTTTCTAATTCTTTGGGAGGGTTCTTTTTCACTCTTTCCTGTTCCATCCGTATTTCCCTTTCATCTCCACAAATCTCACCCATTCCACAGTCTCCACTTCCACCGTTTCATCCTGGTTCTTTCTCACAAGCAGAAGCTCCTGCAGATTCTCCGGTCCCACCGGAATCAGCATCTTCCCGCCTCTCTTCAGCTGGTGAAGAAGCTCGTCCGGAATTTTCGAGGCGGCGGCGGTGACCATGATCCGGTCATAGGGTGCATGCTCTTTCCATCCGTCGCTTCCGTCACCGATTCTGTAGAAGATATTCCTGTATCCCATGGCATCCAGTCTTCTCCTGGCTTTTTCCGACAGCTCGGGTATCCGCTCCACGGTGTAGACCTCTTCTGAAAAGGCGGAAAGAAGCGCAGTCTGAAATCCTGAACCCGTTCCGATTTCCAGCACCCTGCACCTTTCACAAGGATCCAGCATATAGGTCATCATAAGCACCAGCGTAGGCTGGGAAATGGTCTGTCCGAATCCGATGGGCAGCGGCTGATTCATTTCCGAGAGCTTTCTGTATTCACCTTCCAGAAATTGCGACCGGTCCAGAGAAAGAAAATAGGCTTCCAGTTTATCATAATCCATATGAACACCTCCTTCTTCCCCTTCAATATAATCTCAATTCCAATGAACCTCAACATCTTTCACTCAAAGTTCAAAGAATCTACACATCCGATTAGAATTCCGGTCTTATAATAAAATCAGAATAGAAAATCTAAGGAGGAATACGATGTCAGTGAACAAGAAAGAAGAAAAGAATCAAAAACCGGAATTTCATGAAGCACCAGAGTCCGGTACCATCCGGCAGGAAATAGACCCTTCTCAGCCAGAAGGCGCAGCGAAAGATGATGCGAAAAACGCACCTTCAGAAGCACCTGAATCCGGAACCATGAGAGAAAAATAGACGAGAACCAGAAAAAGGCATTCCCCAGGGGGATTGCCTTTTTCTTCGTTCAGTTGCTCTTTATACTGCCTTATTCTTTTTTCCGTACTGATTCTTCTGTCCTCTGCTGCTGTCTCTTCTGGCAGCATTCTTTTCACTGGAACGCTTACCATATCCGCCCTGGCTGCTGCTCTTTTTGGCAGGCGCATATCTCTTCTCGGTGGTCTCTTCTTCCGGGAGGTCCATGAGCGGATAGCTGTGCTCCGCCACCACACCGATCTTCTTTCCGATGAGCTTCTCTATGTCTCTCAGGAGATGCTGCTCGGCAGAATCACAGAAGGACAGAGCGACTCCGCCAAGTCCGGCTCTACCTGTACGTCCGATACGGTGTACATA